>NZ_CP084318.1:3693812-3994766 GCF_020310025.1 Leeuwenhoekiella palythoae | reverse complement strand
CTTGTGGTGAAGTTTTTAGTTATTTTTGGTTTAGGACGACCGAAAAGTGAGAAAATAAAGAGATCTTCGTTTCATTCAGTGCGGGGCAAATATGTGAACAAAAATTGTAATAAAAAAAGAAAATTAGATTGCTTTTTTAGAATTTTTTCCGCATAATCTTTTCCTTCTTGAAAGTATAAATTTATTTGTTAATAACTGTATGAAAACGCATAATAGTTCTGTTAAAGTTAGGTATGGAGAAACCGATCAAATGGGAGTGGTTTACCATGGTAATTACGCTCAATATCTGGAAGTTGCGCGTATTGAATGGTTGTCTGATCTAGGAGTTTCTTATAAAAAAATGGAAGAAAATGGCGTGATGCTTCCTGTTTATGACATGCGATATTCTTTTTTAAAGCCTGCTTTTTTTGATGATCTTCTAACGGTTAAAACAACGTTGCGAAAAATACCCCGAGCGAGTATAGTTTTTGACTATGAAATTTATAACCAAAATCAAGAATTATTAACCAGAGCTGAAACAACTTTAGTTTTTGTTGATATGAAAACTAACAGGCCCACGCGTTGTCCACAATATATATTAGATCTACTTTTAGATCAAGATGCTAAAGAATAGTAGTTTGGATTCCGAAGACGGCATCAAAACGTTCTTGAATGCGTTCTAAATCATTTTTTCGAACCGAAACAGTTACTGCACAGCTCAATTCCATTTCTTGACTAGCAATAGTTAGTTGCTCTTCTTTTATGATGCGCATCACGGTATGTAGCAACGCATATTCAAATTTTAACTGAAGTTCTTCAGTAATGGTTTTGACTACAATCTTTGCGGTCTCTAAAGCGAGTTGCGCTACAGTTTTATATGCTTGAATCAAGCCGCCAACGCCTAGATTGGTTCCACCGTAATAGCGAATCACGGTTACCAGCGTATTGGTTACTTCAAAAGATTGTAATTGCCCGTAAATGGGCGGTCCGGCAGAATTCCCCGGTTCGCCATCATCATTAGCTCTGTAATGTTCATAATTTTTGCCCAACTGCCAGGCGTAACAAATATGTGATGCTTTGTTGTGTTGCTGATGCAAGGACGTTAGGACTTCTTCTATTTCTTCCTCAGTGCGTACGGGATGCGCTTGACCTATAAATTTGCTGCCACGGTCTTTAAACAAGGATTCTGCACTTGTTCTGGTAATGGTTTTGTAAGTGTCTCTTTGAGATTCTTCCTGCATAGTTATGATTTTACTACGGCTATAAGTATAATACTTACAACAGCGATTGCAATCCCGATCCAGTTTTTTGTTGAAAGCTTTTCCTTAAAAAATAAAATGCCAATCAAGGTCGCGACCATAACAATACCCACATTGTTTAGCGTGAAAACCGTACTGCTTTCTAGGGTAGGGTGGCGCAACGCCTGAACCAAAAAGTAGATAGAATAGTAATTAGGGATTCCTAAAGCAATGCCTCCAACTAAATTCTTGAAGGCTAGAGGTTGTTTGTTTTTGATAATCTGGTAAAATAATACGGCAATTCCTAATACAAACGCGGTAAGAAAAATCATTGCAGAAAATAAGGGTACGTCCTGTTCTGCCACAAAGCTGTCTTCGAGAAACTTTATGCTGGTATCAATGATTCCGCTGCCTAGAAATACCAAAATAGGTAAGAGCAGACCATTGTTTTTCACTTTTGAAATTTCGCTTGAATTTTTCAACGAAACCAAATACACCGCAATCAAAGCCAATACGATTCCCAGAATTTTTAACGCGCCTGAACTTTCTTTATAATAAATCAATCCAAAAAGTATAGGGAGAACGACACTCATTTTTGTAGCGACAGAAACCACAGATAGACCATTGCGTTGCGTGGTGATCGCCATAAGATTAAAGATCACTATAAAAAGCACTCCAAGAAAAAGCGTTCCCGGAAACCAATCATACGATGGAATTATTGTTAAGTTCACCGACTTACCATACGCCATAAAACCACAAGTGGTTGCGATCAAATAGTTGACCACAATGGCTTGAAAAGTGTTGACTTTAAATGTATCATACAATTTAAAGACTAAAAAGATGATACTTGAAGATGCTATGCTGAGCAGAAGGTAGATCAAAACAGCTGCTTCTTGATTTCAAAAAGTTGGGTGATATCTTCTTTTCCGGGTTCCAAGTGCCAAGTGTGAATTCCCATTGAGGATGCTGCAGCCGTATTTAAGATGGTGTCATCTATAAAAAGTGTTTCTTGAGCAGTTAATTGATCTTGCTGTAAAACAAAATCATAGATCTCGAGATCAGGTTTGCGCATATGTATTTGCTGCGAAAGATAAAAGCGCTCAAAACAGTTTTGAAATTGAGAATACCGCATCGCATCCATATTTTTTATCACCTGCTCGATGTGCAGATCATTAGTGTTGCTCAATAAAAAAAGTCTATACTTTTTAGATTTAGCCAGCTGAATGATCCAGTCTAGTCGGTGTTGCGGAAAATCTAAAATGATGCTATTCCAAGCCTGTTTAAAAGAAAGCGCAGTAAGTGCAGGAAATTTTTTCAGATACTGTTCAGTAAGCGCTTCACTACTCATAAGCCCTTTCTCATAAGTGTTATGCCAATTCACCATTTCATCATCAATTTGACGAATTCCCATTTTAGCGAGAGCTTGTTCAGGAGCTTTTTTATCCAGGTTGATAAAGACATCTCCAAAATCAAAAACAAGGTTCTTAATCATGTTTGCGGGTATAATAGACCAGTAGGTCTCCGGTTAGTTTTTCGGTTTTTAGGGTCTTGACTCTTTTAAGTTTGGGTGCGTGTATTCCGTTATTAAAACTTGTAGTTCCTTTAAACACGCGGGCTTCGTCCCAAGCTTCGGCATCAATAAACTGTTGTAAGGTAGCGCTTCCGCCTTCAATAATTACAGATTGTAAACCTTCTTTATAAAGAGAAGCTAATATCTGCTGGATCGTATTTTTTGTAAAATCGATCGTTAGGTATTTGAGATTATCGCTGTTAGACTGCTCCTTTTCAGTAAAAACAAGTGTCGGAACAGTGTGATCAAAAACAGTGCTTTCAAGATCTATTTTAAGCTTGCGATCTATAACAATACGCGTTGGAGAAGCACCACTCCAATCTCTGGTCGTAAGTGAAGGATTGTCTGCTTCTACAGTTTTTCGGCCTATAAGAATACTTTGTTCTTCTGCACGCCATTTGTGCACGAGTTGCTTGCTGAATTTATTAGTGATCCAAACCGGCTCTCGCGTAGAGCGCCTTTCAGCATCGGGAGCGATAAATCCGTCAAGGCTTTCCGCCCATTTGAGAATTATATACGGGCGTTTTTGCTGATGAAAGGTAAAAAAGCGTTTGTTCAGATCTATACATTCCTGCTCCAGAACACCTACTAAAACTTCGCAGCCAGCGTCCATTAATTTTTTAATTCCGCGACCGGCAACTTCAATAAATGGATCAACCGTGCCAATCACTACCTTTTTAATACCTTTTGCAATGATCATATCACTACACGGCGGCGTTTTCCCAAAATGACTGCAAGGTTCAAGGCTTACATAAATGGTTGCTTTTTCAAGAAGAGAGGTGTCCTTCACGCTATTTACAGCGTTGACTTCGGCGTGGGGTTGTCCTGCTTGATGATGCCAGCCTTCACCAATTATTCGGTCATTATAAACGATCACACTCCCCACCATTGGATTTGGGTAGGTGTTTCCGAGGCCGTTTTTGGCCAGTTGCAGGCAGCGCGCCATGTATTTTTCATGTATCTTCACAGCCTCAAAAATACCATTTAAAAGTAAGAATATCTATGTTGCAAATTAGGGCAGTTGAAGCCGCTGATAATAAAGAGTTGGCGAGCCTTTTAAGATCAATTTTGATCGAAATGGGCGTGCCAAAAGTAGGTACCGCTTATGCAGATACCGCTTTAGATTGTATGTACGAGACTTATGATGTAGATCAATCGGAATATTTTGTTATTGAAGAAGATGGAACACTTTTAGGAGGTGCCGGTATTGCGCCTTTAGCCAAATATGAGGGACCGGTTTGCGAACTTCAAAAAATGTATATTTCTGCTTCGCTACGCGGAAAAGGAGTAGGGCAGCGCCTCATGAACACCTGTCTTGAATTTGCTAAGAACCAGGGTTTTGAGCAGGTTTATATTGAGACGATGCCGTATATGGAAGCGGCACAAAAACTCTATAAGAAAACAGGTTTTGAGTATATTGATGGGCCGATGGGCTGCACCGGTCATAGTGCGTGTCCCGTGCATATGCTAAAGACGTTTTAAATGGTTTTAAAGGAATATCGTCAACAATTTTACGACGCCTTAGACGCACTTTACCCGCAAGAAGAGTCTGAGACTTTTTTTAAAATTCTGACTCAGGAATATCTCAAGTTGGCAGCATTTGAAATTCCTTTGAATTTTCAATTGGAGCTTACTGAAGCGCAGCAAACTCGTTTTGATCACGCTTTAAACAGACTTAAAAAGTTTGAGCCGCTGCAATATATTGTAGGTACTACAGAATTCTACGGATTTCCATTTGTACTTTCTCCTGATGTGCTCATCCCCAGACCAGAAACTGAAGAACTTGTCGAGTGGATTTATACCGACTTTAAAGATCAAGAATGGAAGGTCTTAGATATTGGCACGGGTAGCGGCGCTATTGCGGTAAGTTTAGCTAGAGTATTGCCTAAAGCTTCGGTTACTGCGCTGGATGTTTCAGCGAAAGCTTTAAAGATTGCGGCTGAAAATGCCACGACCAATGCTGTGAATATCAAGTTTATTGAACAGGATATTTTGGCTTGTGAGACGTTAGAGGAATCGTATGATGTGATCGTTTCCAATCCGCCTTATGTGCGTGATTTAGAAAAAGCAGAGATCAAGCCCAATGTAATAAATTATGAACCGCATTTGGCTTTATTCGTACCTGATGACAACGCTTTACTTTTTTATCGAAAAATTGCAGAATTAGCACTGAAAGCACTTCAGCCTAATGGAATTTTGTATTTTGAGATCAATCAATATTTGGGTGAGCAAACGGTATCACTTTTAAAAAACATAGGATTTTCAAAAGTAGAATTGCGCAGCGATTTTGCCGGAAATCCCAGAATGATAAAAGCACAACGCTAATGAATACTTTAAAATCAATTTGTGTTTTCTGCGGAAGCAGTGAAGGAAATGATCCTGCAATTCTAGAACAAGCTAAAGTTTTAGGAAACCAACTTGCAGCAAATAACATCACGCTTGTTTACGGTGGTTCTCAATTAGGAATTATGGGAGCTGTTGCCAAAGCTAGTCTGAATCAAGGAGGTAAGGCGATTGGGATTATTCCTGAATTTCTCAAAACAAAAGAAATTGTCTACGAAGAGCTTGACGAAGTGATTACCACGCAAAATATGCACGAGCGCAAATTAAAAATGCAAGAAGTAAGCGATGGTTTTATAACGCTTCCGGGTGGTTTCGGTACGTTTGAAGAACTTTTTGAGATCATCACCTGGAGTCAATTGGGTTTACATCACAAACCCATTGGTTTGCTTAATATCAATGGTTTTTATGACCACTTGATCGCGATGCTCGATGAGATGGTCAACCGGGGTTTTTTAAGTGCGAAGAATAGACAGTTGCTCATCGTGGATGACGAGGTAGATGGACTTCTTGATAAAATGAAGCATTTTATACCAGACTTTACTTCAAAATTTCTTAAACCCGAAAACACATAGATTTTGATTCGGGCTTTTGGGATGGTTTTGTTGTTAATGCTTACTTCGTGTCTTACGCGCGATGAGCGCATTAGCGAATTTCAAGATAAATTGGGTTTAGAAAAGGCTCAGATTTTGAATGAAATGGTAGACCATTTTGAAAGCCGTTTGCAAGTTTTATATCCGAAGCTCAAATTGAAGGATGCGTATATTCAGCTGTTGGAGGATTTAGAACATCATGCTTTGGATAATACCGAAATGTTATTTCAATGGCCCGAAGCACTTCTTTTTAAATATAAAAATTCAGGCCTGCAAAATGATTTTTATAAGCAGAAGTCCAATTCGAAAACTTTAAACGAGGAAGGTGTATTTTTTAAAGCAATGCGTTCCCAAAGCTATTATGATGAACTCATCGCTGAATATTTTTGGGTTTTAAAACAAACGGGGAAAATTACTCCGTCGCAGTTTGCTTCCGGAATGCTTCGGTTTGATTTTGATCCGAATAATTTTTTTCACAAACGCATACTTGTTTTTCAGTTTTTGCCTTAATAAGCCTTTTAATCTTAAACGCTAAAACCCGAACTTTACCAACTTTGACAAACTACTAGCTATGACCACTCAAGATAAAATTGAAGCTTTACGCGCAGAACTGCGACAGCATAATTATAATTATTACGTGCTAGATCAGCCGCAGATTGATGATTATACTTTTGATCAAAAATTAAAGGAGCTGCAAGAATTAGAGTCAAAGCATCCTGAGTATCACGATCCAAACTCTCCAACCTTGAGAGTAGGTGGGCAAGTGACTAAAAACTTTGCTACGGTCAAGCATCAATATAGAATGTATTCGCTAGACAATAGCTATTCTCAGGAAGATCTTGAAGATTGGGAGCAACGCATTAAAAAGTTGGTTGACGGAAAGGTAGAATACGTGTGCGAACTTAAATACGACGGTGCTTCTATAAGTTTAACTTATGAAAACGGAGCTCTTGTACGCGCGGTTACGCGAGGAGACGGTACGCAGGGAGACGATGTCACCAATAACGTAAAAACCATACGCAGTGTTCCATTAAAACTGAAAGGGGATTACCCTGATAAATTTGATATTCGTGGGGAGATCGTGTTGCCATTAGCTGGTTTTGCCGCAATGAACGCAGAACGGGTAGAAGCCGGTGATGAGCCGTATAGCAACCCAAGAAATACAGCTTCGGGGAGTTTGAAACTTCAGGACAGTGCTGAGGTGGCTAAGCGTCCGCTAGAATGTTTGTTGTATAGTATCGTAGGTGAAAATCTCAATTTTGACTCGCAGTTTGAAAGTCTTGAAAAAGCCCGAAGCTGGGGATTTAAAGTGCCCGATGTTGCTAAAAAAACCGCATCAACTGCAGAGACTTTTGAATTCTTGAATTATTGGGATGAGCATCGTCATGATTTGCCTTATGAGACTGACGGTGTGGTGATCAAAGTAAACAGTTTTAGACAACAGGAAGAATTAGGATTCACTGCAAAAGCGCCGAGATGGGCGATGGCCTATAAATTTAAAACGGAACAAGCAGAAACCGTTCTTGAGAAAATAACTTATCAAGTGGGGCGTACGGGAGCAATTACTCCGGTAGCGAATTTAGTTCCGGTGCAATTGGCAGGGACTATCGTAAAACGCGCCTCGCTGCACAATGCAGATCAGATTGAAAAACTAGATGTACGTGAAGGAGATAGTGTTTATGTTGAAAAAGGAGGGGAGATCATTCCTAAAATTGTTGGGGTTGATTTTGAAAAACGTGATCCTGATTCTGCGCCCACAACCTATATTGATACTTGTCCTGAATGTGGAACGCCGTTAGTGCGTCAAGAAGGGGAAGCGCAGCACTATTGCCCGAATGATACGGGATGTCCACCGCAAATCATAGGTAGAATTCAGCATTTTATCTCACGTAAAGCAATGGATATAGAAGGGCTTGGCGGGGAAACGGTTGCTTTGTTGGTAAATGAAGGTTTGATTAAAAATTACGCTGATTTATATACCTTAAAAAAAGAGCAAATCCTGCCTTTAGAGCGAATGGCTGAAAAATCTGCTGATAATCTTATTAAAGGTATCGAAGCTTCAAAACAAGTGCCTTTTGAGCGCGTGCTTTTTGGATTGGGAATACGCTATGTGGGAGAAACCGTTGCGCGAAAACTGGCAAAACAATTTAAAAACATAGATGCGCTTGCGGCTGCTACTGAAGAAACTTTAATTGCGGTTGATGAAATTGGTAATCGCATTGCGCACAGTGTTGTCGCATTCTTTTCAGATGCGTATGCGCAAGAGTTAATTGATAGATTAAAAGCGTATGGTTTGCAGTTGGAGCTTGATGCTGCGGTGTTAGAAAATCAAACGGAAAAGCTTAAAGGTCAAACTTTTGTGATTTCAGGTGTTTTTTCAAAAGTGTCACGTACCGAACTGAAAAAAATGATTGAAGATAATGGGGGAAAGGCTTCAGGTAGTATTTCTTCAAAAACAAACTATTTAGTTGCCGGTGAAAATATGGGTCCTAGTAAATTGCAAAAAGCCGAGTCTTTAAATGTGCCTATTATCTCAGAGGATGACTTTTTAGAAATGTTAGAACAATAAATTAGGTGTGAATTTAAACTTTTTCGAGAGCGCAATTAAGCTAGCCTTGTACTTGTACTTTTATATTAAAACTGTTTGAATTTTCAATTTTGTCGGTCATATTGAAACAAATACTTTGTGAGTAAGACAGATTCCTTAATTTTTAAATTAAAAAGCGATTGAATCCAAATCGGCTTCTAAACATTGTAAATGAAATACAAATACCTTCTGCTTGCATATCTCTTACTGGGGTTTTTAGAAGTTTTTTTACCTGATCGCTTTTTCAATCTTGCGGTGTCTTTGCGACCGATTAATGTGGCGATAATCTACTGTTTTTATGTAGGCAATACGAAACAGCATAATTATTTGTTGCTTTTTTATTTGGTATGTGAACTGTTAAATGAAATTTTCTTCTTAATTGATTTTACAAAGTATTTTACGCTTGTGCTTAGTTGTTACAGTATCGCGACTTTTACGATGATCTATCATTTATGGCCGGTTTTAAAAAGTTCAGCAAATAAAGCTGATGCTGTAGATTGGTTGCGCCCCAGTTTAGGTTTACTGGCTATATTTTATATGTTCTGGAGGTTAAGTCTGATGGTGTTTGATGAATTGCCCAATAATTCTATATTTTTTGTAGGGGTACTAGCTTTGGTCTGCTGGTCTGTCTTTTGTTTTCTGGTTCCGGTTAAAAACAAGCATCCAGACAATTTTGCTCTGTATTTTATGGGTGGAGCTATGGCAGTAATGGCGCCTTCAATGTTTATCTATGAATTTATCTGGACTTTTGAAGTGATTTTGTATTTCTCCTTGCTGTCTATGTTGCTTTTTAAAATTTTCTTAGTTTGGTATCTAATTCAATTTAAATATATTCTGCGTTCTCAAGAAGAGTATTTTTAGTGATAACACGCGTTTAAAATAGTATGGAATTACAACCTCTAAAATCGAATACTGTTCTTGTGAGTAGCGGTTTGGCTTGCGTGTTATTTATACTGTTATCCAGCGTTACCTCAAAAGTTGGGTATTATATTCAGCCCTTGTTTTATATAGGATTTTATCTGTATTATTTTTTGTCGTTACAACGTCATAATTACGTTTTTGCAATTTTTTTAATTTCGGCGTATATCGGAGAAGCTTTTTTGATCACAGATGTTCATCGCTATTTTGTTGAGATTGTGAGCATGTTTATTATCGCTGCCGCAGCTTTGCTTTATACCTTTTGGCCCATTCTTAAATTAAAGCCTAGAAAAATTACTAAAGCCATGCTTGTAGAGCCGGGCATAGGAACCCTATTTTGTATTTACACTATCATTTATCTAATGACGATGTATTACGATTTGATACCGAATAAATTTCTATTTGTATCTGGCACAATTTTACTTTTGGTATTTACGATTGTATGTTTTTTAATTCCCTTGCGCAATAGACACCCCAGTAATATGTATTTGTATTTAATAGGAGGAGGCTTGTTAATCGAAGCGATTTTGGCTTTTGTTTTTACCTACAGTATTTCTATTCCCATAATAGCTATTGGAGCCAAAATAGCAATTTGTGTGCATAAGGCTTGTGTGACCTTATACTGCGTTAGTATAGATCACGTACGAACTGATATGAGCTACGACGAATATTAGACCGTGATCGTCTTTGAAGTTGTTTTTACGGTCCCGGACGTGTCAAATTCAAAATCTATTCGACCTAGATTAATTCCGGCCCAACCCACTTGATTTACCAAAACATCTTCATCCTTAGCATTAGAAACAACCACTGGTTTGTCTAAAAAGGTATGAGTGTGTCCGCCAATAATCAGGTCGATTCCACTGGTTTTTTCAGCAAGTTTTAAGTCCGAAATTTTATCGTAACGATATTCGTAGCCCAAATGTGAAAGGCAGATCACTAAATCACAAGCTTCTTCTTCTCTTAAAATTCGGCTCATATCCTGCGCAGCTTCAACCGGATCTAGATATTGCGTTTCTTTACTTAATGCTTTGGTAACTAAACCTTCAAGCTGAATACCAACTCCAAAAACACCTATTTTAATTCCATCTTTAACAAAAACCTCATAAGGTTTGGTAAGCCCTTCCATCGCTGTATTGGTGAAATCATAATTGGCGCTAAGCATTTTAAAAGTTGCATTAGGCATTTGCGCTGCTAAGCCGCCAACGCCATTGTCAAAATCGTGATTACCTATCGTTGCCGCGTCATATCTTAAAAGGCTCATAAGTTTAAATTCTAACTCGCCACCATAAAAGTTGAAATACGGCGTACCTTGAAAAATGTCTCCGGCATCCAGAAGTAACGTATTCGGATTTTCTTTACGAATAGCTTCAATAAGAGTCAATCGTCGGGCTACTCCGCCTTGATTAGGGAAGGAAGCATCCTCGGGAGAAAAAGGGTCTATATGACTGTGCACATCGTTCGTGTGCAAAATGGTGATCTTTTTTGATTTTTCCGAAGCACCAAACAAGTCTAAACTTGGCATACCAGCAACTGCTGCCGTTGCGATCCCGGTTTGTTTTATAAATTTTCTTCTCTCCATAATTATTCCTTTGTAAATCTGTTGTCTCTTACCGGTGCTATGGTATCCTGAGTTTTAAAATAGTCTACTAAAATGCTGCGTATTTTATAATCCAAAACCTCCATACTCACAGGATCGCTGAAAAAAGTCATACCATCACCACCTTGTTGTAGATAATCATTGGTGGCTATAAAATAGGTCTGACCGTCTTTTACAGGTTCACCATTAATAGTTGTCTTGACTAAATTATTATCATCGTCAATACTGATTTTCATTCCGGCGATAGGATGCGCTTTACCAGATTTAAGGTACTCAAACATTTCGTTTACTTTATCGCTAGTAAGTTCTACGACCACAACGCTGTTTTCAAATGGCATCAAGTCAAAAGCGGTGCGCATCGTCACATCACCTGCATTCAGCGTAGAGCGAATTCCCCCGTGATTGAGTAAAACCGCATCGATGGTGTTACCGGTACGTTTTTCAAAAACAGGATTGCTCAATTCTAAAACGGCATCAGCCATCATATTCCCTAAAGCGGTATTAAAAGGTCCGTCGTTTTTTGACAAGCTTTGAGGCGCGTACGCTAGCACCGCACTCATTTCTGCATCAATGCGCGCTTTAAAAGGAGCCACATATTCTACAATAGCCGGATCACTTTTAATACTATCTGTTATAGGTATTTGCTTTCCGTCTATATGGGTTAAAGTCGCTTGAGAATCTTTGCAGCTAAACACGTGTAGCGTAAGGAAAAGGAGAATAAAATTTCTAAGCATTGAGGAATGAAATAAAAGATTTGCTTTGCGCTTTAATTAATTACATTTGCGCCAAAACAAATTTAGATGTTTTTAGACGGATTGAAGCACAATTTGGTTAAAACTAAGGTTAACAATTGGCTTGCTCAACCCACGACACATAAGGAAGTGGGGCATATAGCTAATGTGGTGATTTTGATTGAAGAGCGTTTTGTAAATGAAGGAAAAAACCTTCTGAAGCGCCTGGATAAGTTGACTCAATCTTCTGAAAATAAACTTGTTGTTTTTGCTGAAAAGCGTGCAGATCAGAGTGCTGAAGATTTACTCTATTTGAGTAAAAAGGACTTTAGTCTCTTTGGAAATTTAAAAAATGAAGCGGTAAAAAAACTAATCGAGCAACCTTTTGGTTTACTTATAAGTTATTACACTTCAGAAAATGTATTTTTGAATTTCGTTGCAACGCAATCAAAAGCAGCTTTTAAAGTAGGCATTGATCACAAAAACACAGCGATTAATGCGCTTACAATTCAAGTAGAAACTACTGATGTAGCTGCGTTTGAAACCGAATTAGTAAAGTATTTAAAATTATTAAAACGCATAGAATAGCATGCAGGAATTGAAAGGTACCGGTGTAGCACTAGCCACTCCATTTAACAGTGATCTAAGTGTAGACTTTGACGGTCTGGCAAAACTGGTAGAATATAATATAAACGGAGGTATAGATTATCTTGTGGTTATGGGGACTACTGCTGAGAACGCAACCTTAACCGCAGAAGAAAAAGATGCAGTGATCGCAAAGGTTATTGAGGTGAATGCAGGGCGTCTTCCGTTAGTGCTTGGAGTAGGAGGGAATAATACTTCGGCCATCGTAGCAGAATTAAAGGCGAGAGACTTATCTGCTTTTAAAGCTATTCTTTCGGTTTCACCGTATTATAATAAACCCACTCAAGTTGGGATCTATACGCATTACGAAGCAGTTTCCGCAGCTAGTGAAGTTCCGGTAATTCTTTATAATGTTCCGGGAAGAACAGGAAGCAACATGTTACCAGAAACCGTTTTGAAACTTGCAAACCAAGTAGAAAACATCATAGGGATCAAAGAGGCTGCCGGTGACATGGCGCAAATGATGCGTATAATAAAAGATCGTCCTGAAGGATTTTTAGTGATTTCAGGAGATGATTTATTGGCGTTACCTACGGTGACAGCTGGTGGTGATGGCGTGATCTCCGTTTTAGCTCAAGGTATTCCTAACCTTTTTTCACTTATGATTAAAGAAGGCTTGCACGACAATTATACCGAAGCTTATAAAAAGCATTACACGCTTATGCCTGCCACAGATTTAATATTTGCTGAAGGCAATCCCGCAGGAATTAAGGCTTTATTGGCTTTAAAGGGCGTTTGTTCTCCAGAGGTAAGACTGCCTTTAATGCAGGCCACCGAAACTTTACAGCAAAATATTGCAACATACCTGAGCGAGACTGGTCTTTAAGTTTTGTAATCCCTAGAAAAACCTTATTTTTGCCCGATGTTTTTAAGCTTAATGAAGAAAACAATTTTAGTCGTATTAGCAGTAATCACACTTGCATCTTGCAGTGAATATCAAGAAGCCCTGAAATCTGAGGATATGGGACTTAAATATGCATTTGCAGATTCACTTTATGATATAGGTAAATACCGTAAATCATTAAAACTGTGGGAGCAAATTGTACCTGCATATCGCGGTAAGCCACAGGCAGAGCGTGTGATGTACTTATATGCTGATGCTCACTTTCAAGTAGAAGATTATTATCTGGCCGGTTATCAATTTGACCGTTTTGTTTCGGCGTATCCTGATTCAGATAAGGCTGAAGAAGCGCAGTACAAAGCTGCTGTAAGTTATGCAGAGCTTTCGCCTAACTATCAGTTAGATCAATCTGAAACAGAAAAAGGACTTGACTATTTACAGCAGTTCATCACCGCATATCCAGATTCAGAATATGCTGCTGATGCTAACGAGCGTATCAAAGATTTAAGCGTAAAGCTTCAGAAAAAGTCTTATGAAGTAGCAAAAGGATGGCACAAGATTATGGAGTATCCTGCTGCAATTGCTTCATTTGATGACTTTTTATCAGATTATCCCGGTTCTCCTTTTCGTGAAGCTGCGTTTTTCTATAAATTAGATTCGCAGTATCAGTATGGTTCAAAAAGTATTAATGTACTTGTAAAGCCAAGATTAGAAGAAGCGATTGAAATGTATGAGACCTTAATACGTTATTTTCCTGAAGGAGAATATCGCACTGAGGCAGATGCTATAAAAGCAGATATTGACCAAATTTTAGAAAATTATTCCTAATTAAATAAAGCGAATATTATGGATGTTAAAAATCTAGATGCACCTGTAAATACTATCACTCACAACCGTAGTGAGATCGATGCTCCTACCGGAAACATCTATGAAGCGATTTCTATCATCGCTAAGCGTGCGACTCAGATCAATACAGAGATCAAAAGAGAGCTTCTAGAGAAATTAGATGAGTTTGCTACGTATAGCGACAGTCTAGAGGAGATCTTTGAAAATAAAGAACAAATTGAAGTTTCTAAATTCTATGAGCGTTTACCTAAGCCTCACGCTATGGCCGTTCAAGAATGGTTAGAAGATAAAATTTACTTCCGCGATACGACTACAAAAGAGTAGTTCATGTCAATATTAAGCGGTAAAAAGGTTTTACTTGGAGTAACCGCCGGGATAGCTGCTTATAAAGCGGCTTTTTTGGTTAGGGGCTTTATCAAAGCCGGCGCAGAAGTGCGTGTGGTTATGACGCCTGAGGCTAAGGAGTTTGTTACTCCTTTAACTCTTTCTACCCTTTCAAAAAATGAAGTGCTTTCTGCATTTACCCAAGAGGAAAATGAGAATGCCGTATGGAATAATCACGTAGAACTCGGCCTTTGGGCCGATTTCTTTGTTATTGCTCCAGCCACAGCAAATACGCTTGCTAAAATGGCTTCAGGTACTTCAGATAATTTGTTGTTAGCGACTTATCTTTCAGCAAAATGTCCGGTCTATTTTGCGCCGGCGATGGATCTGGATATGTACAAGCATCCCAGTACGCACAACTCCTTTGAGAAGCTGCAATCTTTTGGAAATATAATGATCCCGGCTACAAGCGGGGAGTTGGCAAGTGGTCTTGAAGGTCAAGGCAGAATGGCAGAACCTGAAGATATCGTGGCGTTTATAGAGGCCGACATACTTAGCCGCCTTCCGCTAAAAGATAAAAAAGTGTTGATCACAGCCGGCCCCACGTATGAGGCTATAGATCCTGTGCGGTTTATAGGGAATCATAGCAGTGGGAAAATGGGGTATGCACTCGCCGAAGCCGCAGCCAATTTGGGAGCTCAAGTTATCTTGATTTCGGGTCCTACGCATTTACAGCTTAAACACAATTTAATCAACCGAATCAACGTTACATCAGCAGCAGAGATGTTTGAAGAAGTAAAGAAGCACTACAAAACCGTTGATATAGCTATTGCTTCTGCTGCGGTTGCCGATTACAGGCCTGCTCTAGTGGCAGACCAAAAGATCAAAAAGAAAGCAGCTGCTTTAAAAATTGATCTGGAGCCTACAGCAGATATTCTGGCGTATATGGGCGCTGAAAAAAAGAAGCAGTTTTTGATAGGTTTTGCTTTGGAGACGGAAAATGAAGTGGCTAATGCTCAGGGAAAATTGCAGCGTAAAAATCTGGATTTGATCGTGCTGAATTCCTTAAATGATAAAGGCGCAGGTTTTAAAACCGAAACAAATAAAGTAACTTTCATCACAAAGTCTGGAGCAGTGCTTCCGCAGGAATTGAAACCTAAAGCAGAAGTCGCTCAAGATGTATTTGAACTCATACAACAATTACTTCATGCTTAGATCACTCGTTGTATTTTGCGCTTGCCTTTTAGCTGTTGCCGTGCAAGGGCAGGAGCTTAATTGTTCGGTGGTTATTAATGCAGAACAAACGGGGCAAAGCAACCGTCAGGTTTTTAGAACATTAAAAACGGAGTTGACGGAGTTTATGAACAATACAACCTGGACTGATCTAAATGTCAAGCAACAGGAGAAAATAGATTGTAGCTTAGTCATTATCGTTTCAAATATTGATTCTGATTATTTTACAGCCTCGCTTCAAGTGCAGTCTTCGAGACCCGTATTCAACAGCACATATACGACTCCAATTTTAAATTTTAATGACAAGCAATTCAATTTTAGATATACCGAATTTCAGCCTTTAAACTACAATCCCAATGTGTTTGATTCTAATTTGATCTCGGTGTTGGCATTTTATGCGTATACTATAATTGGTCTTGATGCTGCTTCGTACCAACTCAACGGCGGTGAGCCTTATTTTCAAGAGGCGACTCGAATAGTAAACACTGCACAACAACAGGTTACCGAAGGCTGGTCACCACAAAGCGGGACGCAAACGCGCTTTAGATTAAATAACGATTTGCTTTCTCCCAATTTTAGAACGTTTTCAGATATTATGTATGCATACCATCGCAACGGTTTGGATTATATGGCAGATAATCCGCGTGAGGCAAAGCAGGGTATCGCAGCAACCTTAGAACTGTTTGATCAAATGTATGCCAGCCGTCCTAATAATTTTTTAACACGGGTATTTTTTGATACGAAAGCAGAAGAGGTTTCTAAAATGTTTTCGAGCGGTCCTCAGGTAAACGTAAGCAATCTTATCTCTGTGCTCAACAAAGTGGCACCTACTAAATCTACGTTCTGGCAACAAATAAAATTGTAGCTAACACGCAACTATTCAGTGTGATAAGTTGGTTTTTTCTTGATGTGAAAAAATCATTAGGAAAGAGCAAAACTCTCAATACGTTTAAGCTAGATTTTCGATTAAACTCTTTTTATATTTGTCCTAGCACAGCAGATTACACAATGTTGACAAGCGTGCCTTAAACCTTAAAAAATTGCTTTAGTTGCTAACCCATTTACAGATTAAAAATTACGCTTTGATCGAAGCGGTAAGTCTAAATTTCAATGATGGATTTACGGTGATCACCGGGGAAACCGGCGCCGGGAAGTCTATACTTTTAGGGGCTTTAGGCTTGATTTTAGGCAAACGTGCAGACATCAGTAGCATCGGTAATCCTGATGAGAAATGCGTTATTGAGGCAACTTTTGATATTCATAATTACCAGCTCCAAAGCCTTTTTACTACAGAGGATCTAGATTACGAGTCGCAAACCATCATAAGACGTGAAATTCTTGCTAGCGGAAAAAGTCGTGCTTTTGTAAATGATACACCTGTAACGCTAAGTCAATTATCTGCGTTAGGAGTGCGTTTGGTTGATATTCATAGTCAACATCAAACTTTAGAAGTTACCGATGTGGATTTTCAATTTCAGGTTTTGGATGCTTTTGCTGAAAATGCAGAAACACTTCAATCCTATACACAACATTATAAAGACTTTAGAGGAAAAGAAAATCAGCTTAAAAAACTGATCAAGCAGAAGGACGAAGCACAGAAAGAAGAAGAGTACAAAAACTTTTTATTAGAAGAATTGCTCGCTGCCAATTTGAAGTCTGGCGAACAGGAGCAGCTTGAAGGCGCACACGATGCGTTAAATAATGTAGAGCAAATCACCGAAGGTTTAGCCGAAGCTTATCAAATTTTGAGTAGGGAAGAAGTTGGGGTTAATGAGATGTTGCTTTCAGCGAAATTACGCCTGTCTAAACTTTCTGGTTTTGGTCCAAAACTTAGTGAACTGAGCGAGCGATTAGACGCTGTGACCATCGAACTGGATGATATTTCCGAAGCGATAAATGACTTGGCTTCCGAAACAGAAGGCGATCCCGAAGAGCTAACCCGACTAGAGAACAGACTTAAATTACTTTTTGATCTTCAGAAAAAGCATCAGGTAGATTCTGTAGATGCTTTGATAGCTATACGCGATGGTTTAGATGATGAAGTGCAATCACTAAATAACTTAGATGAGTCTATTGCGCGATTAGAACGAGAGATTGGCGAGGCTCAAACCCAGTTAGACGTACTGGCGGGAAAACTGTCTAAAGAGCGGTCCAAAGCCATTAAACCTCTAACTTCAAAACTAGAGGCTATCCTAAGCAATTTGGGGATGCCCAACGCGCGTTTTGAAGTAAGTCTGGAGTCAAGTACTACATTTTTAGACAACGGTAAAGATGTACTTCACTTTTTATTTACAGCCAATAAAGGAATGCGTGCTCAAGAATTGAAAAAGGCAGCTTCCGGGGGAGAATTGTCACGTATCATGCTGGCTATAAAATCGGTATTAAGTGATTATGCCCAATTGCCTACGCTTATTTTTGATGAGATCGATACAGGGGTGAGCGGTGAAGTCGCTTTAAAAATGGGGCATATTATGCAAGCTATGGGCAACCGTATGCAGCTGATAAGCATTACGCATTTGCCACAAATTGCAGGTAAAGGAGCACAACACTTTAAAGTGTATAAAGAAGATGTTGCTCAAAAAACTACCACAGGAATACGAGTGCTTCCCAAAGAAGAGCGCATCGCTGAGTTGGCCGAAATGTTAGGCGGCAAGGCTTCTTCTGATGCAGCTTTTGATCACGCGAGACAACTTCTCAATGAATAAAACAGTATATTTGACCACTTAAATTAAACAACTATTATGTCCTATAATTTATTAAAAGGAAAACGAGGTATCATCTTTGGAGCACTTGATGAAAATTCAATCGCCTGGAAAACTGCAGAGCGCGTTCACGAAGAAGGAGGAACCTTTGTTTTGACCAATGCGCCAATTGCAATGCGTATGGGAAGCATTAATAAACTTGCTGAAAAAACAGGTTCAAAAATTATTCCTGCTGATGCAACTTCAGTTGAAGATCTTGAAAATTTAGTAGCAGGAGCTGTTGAAGAATTAGGTGGGAAAATTGATTTTGTACTGCATAGTATCGGGATGTCTATCAACGTGCGTAAAGGCCGTCACTATACAGATCAAAAATATGACTGGACGCAAAAAGGTACAGATGTAAGCGCGATGTCTTTTCATAAAACCATGCAGGTGCTTTATCAAAAAGATGCGATGAATGAGTGGGGGAGCATTGTAGCCTTGACGTACATGGCAGCTCAGCGTGTTTTTCCTGACTATAATGATATGGCAGATAATAAAGCATATTTAGAAAGTATAGCGCGTAGTTTTGGATATTTCTTCGGAAGAGATAAAAAAGTGCGTGTAAATACTATTTCTCAATCACCAACACCTACTACTGCCGGTCAAGGGGTTAAAGGATTTGATGGTTTCATCGCTTATGCAGATAAAATGAGTCCGTTAGGTAATGCAACCGCTCAGGATTGTGCAGACTATACGGTAAGTTTATTTTCAGACTTGACTAAAAAGGTTACGCTTCAGAACTTATTCCACGACGGTGGATTTAGTAATATGGGAGTTAGTGATGCTGTTATGGAAGCTTTTGTTGAAAAAGAAGAGCAATAATAGCTTAACTAACTAAGAATTTAAGATGTCCGTAAGTCTTCGACTTCGGGCATTTTTTTTAAAAGGGAATTGAGCTTTGAAGTTTTAATTGATTCAGATGAATGTACATTTTTCAATTGTTGTACCTGTTTATAACAGACCACAAGAAGTTTACGAACTTCTTGAAAGTTTGAAACATCAGGAATATAACAAACCTTATGAGATTGTTATAGTTGAAGATGGTTCCATTGAAACTTCAGAAGCCATTGTTAAGCAATTTCCTGAACTCAATTGCAGTTATTTTTTTAAAGAGAATTCCGGTCCCGGGGCGTCGAGAAACTATGGGATGCAACGTGCACAAGGCAATTATTTTTTAATCTTAGATAGTGATTGCGTGTTGCCGCCAGATTATTTACGGGCTGTTGAAACCGGATTAAAAGCAAAATTTACTGATTTTTTTGGTGGACCAGATGCTGCGCATCGCGATTTTACTACCCTGCAAAAAGCGATTAATTATGCGATGACTTCATTGCTTACCACCGGTGGAATTAGAGGCAGAAAGGAAGCGTCTAAAAAATTTGAACCGCGTAGTTTTAATATGGGCATTTCGAAAAAAGCTTTTGAAGCCTCTCAAGGTTTTGGTACCATTCACCCAGGTGAAGATCCTGACCTCACCCTTAGATTGTGGAAGTTAGGTTTTGAATCTCAATTGCTTTCTGATGCTTATGTGTATCACAAACGCCGTATTTCATGGTCTAAGTTTTATACACAGGTAAAAAAGTTTGGCACCGTGAGACCTATTTTGACGCAGTGGCATCCAGAATCGGCACGATTGACTTTTTGGTTTCCCAGTTTTTTTGTGCTGGGTTTAGTTGTTGCAATCCTTTTTGCATTAGCTGATATCGGCTTGCCTATATTGATGTATGCATTCTATTTTGCAGCCATTGCGATTCACGCTTCAATTGTCAATAAAAGTATTTTGATCGGGCTATTGAGCGTGTGGGCAGTTTTGGTTCAGTTTGCCGGCTACGGAAAAGCTTTTTTAGTATCGAAGATAAAAATCGGTTGGTTTAAAAAGGACCCGCGTGCAGAATATCCCCATTTATTTTTTGAGTAATTTTGAATCAAAAGCCTTGCGATGTCAGATAAAAAGAAG
This sequence comes from Leeuwenhoekiella palythoae, assembly GCF_020310025.1. Taxonomy (GTDB): domain Bacteria; phylum Bacteroidota; class Bacteroidia; order Flavobacteriales; family Flavobacteriaceae; genus Leeuwenhoekiella; species Leeuwenhoekiella palythoae. The sequence continues at coordinate 3,974,623 of NZ_CP084318.1, read as the reverse complement.
AAAAATAAAAATTCTAACCTAAGGGTTTTTCTTACCATTTTATTGGTAGTGGCTACGATTTCTGTGATGATCAAACTCAACCGAAACTTTAGTTTTTCGGTGAAAGTGCCGCTGACTTTTCAAAACTTAAGTGAGGATCAGATTCTTAAATCGGCCTCTGCAAATGAGGTCAAAGTGACTGGCAAAGCAAGCGGTTATGACTACTTTAAGTACCGATTTTTCTCTCAGCAATTTCCTATAGATCTTTCTCAACTTCAGAAAGCAAAAGGCAAAGCTTTTTATGTTTTCAATCCGGAAGACGATGCGTTACAAGGCAGTTTGACCGGAAGCGATATTACAGCGTTTCAGCCCGATACCGTATTTTTTGATTTGGATCGAAATTATGAAAAGCAAGTTGTTGTGATTCCTGATTATCAAGTGGATTTTGCGGCAGGATACGGTAGTCTTGAAGGTTTTAAAATTAAACCCGACACGGTCACAATACGCGGACCGCAGTCTGAAGTTGATACCATTACGCGTGTGTACACTGATGCGGTGCGTTTTGAGGAAGTGCGCAATTCGGTGGCAGATAGTTTAAACCTGCGCTTTGCATCAAACATTCCAATGGTAGAAATTCAGCCTAAAAAAGTGCTGTACTCGCTTTCGGTTGATAAGTTTACTGAAGGTAGTGTTTCTGTTCCTCTTCAGTTAATTAATGTTCCGGCTAATGTTACGGCAAAAGTGTTTCCGAAGCGCATAAATGTAATCTTTAATGTGAACTTAAGTAACTACGAACTGGTTAAGTCATCTGACTTTAAGGTGGTGGTAGATTTTGATCAGGTAGATGATTCTTCAACTTCGTTGACACCCGAGGTAAAAGAAGCTCCCGTTTATGTGCGCGATATTCGATTGAGCGAAAGCACGGTGCAATATTTATTAGTAAAATAAAATGAAAACAGTAGGAATCACCGGTGGAATAGGAAGTGGCAAAAGTACCATTGCCTCTTTTTTTAATTCTGAATTTAATATTCCGGTGTATTATGCTGATGCCGAAGCCAAGGCTTTAATGCATACCGAAGCACTGAAGGAAAAAATCATATCACTCTTTGGTGCTGAAGCTTATCAAGGTCAGAAACTCAATAGAAAATTTATTTCAGCCTTGGTTTTTAAAGATGAGCATTTGCTCGAGCAACTCAATAAAATTGTTCACCCTGCAGTAGGAGAACATTTTAAACAATGGAAAGAAGCGCAACACGCACCTTATGTGCTTAAAGAAGCTGCTATTCTTTTTGAAAATGGTACAGCGCAATCCTGCGATGCCATAATCCTCATAACTGCTCCGGAAGAAGTACGTATTCAACGTGTTTTAAAAAGAGATGAAACTTCAGTAGCGGCGATCAAGGACCGCATAAATAAGCAGTGGCCAGATGCTAAAAAGATTCCTTTGGCAGACTTTTTGATCGAGAACATAGACCTCGAAGAATCGAAAAAACAAGCTAGAGAAATACATCTTCAACTCTTGGGAGACCGCGTAAACACATAGCTTATTCTTGTTAACATTTGGTTAAACCACCAAAGTCCTAAATGTTAAAATCATACATTTGGGCTATGAATAAAAATCTATTTGTACTCCTCGTTGTGCTGATGAGCTTGTCTCTTATAGGCATCATATTTGTGCAGGGTTACTGGATCTCAAATAGTATTGAAGCAAAACGTGGTCAATTTGCTTTTAGTGCCAAACAAGTTCTCAAAGAAGTTGCTCGGGATATACAAATGAAAGAGGTGAACACCTGGTATAATCCTGTACTGCGTATGCGCGATAGCTTAGGAGTGCCTGATGATGTGAGTTTGTATGATCTGATCTACAAACAAGATGACTCGCTATCTAACGAATCGTATATTTTTAGAAACAGCATTGTTGAGCAAGATTATAAGCTGAGTGCGCCGGTTTTAGATTATGAGGTAGACAGCATCAAATTTAAACGCTACTTGCAGCGACAGTACACGCAGATCATTGATAAAAATGACCTTGACCGTTCTGAAGTTGATCGTACCACGGTGCTGACAAGAATGTCTGATCTAAGTGAGATAGAACGCTACAATATCGAGCAAGCGGTTATGTATATCACGCGAAAAATCCCTATTCATAAACGTGTTGAAGAAGCAGATTTGCAGCGTTTGTTAACGATGGAATTGGCAGAGCGCGATATGGATACCAATTTTGAATATGCGGTATACAGTAACAATTTAGTTACTAGCGTGCGCTCTAAGGATTTTGATTTGCAATCTCCAGAGCAAAACTTCAGCGTACCACTCTTTACTGATGTGGAAGGAAATAGCGACTATCAATTGGTGGCTAATTTTCCCGGAGAGAAGAAATTTGTTGTTTCTTCAGTAATAGGAATGGGAGGTTTGAGTATTCTGTTTACGTTGATTATTGTCATCGCTTACAGTAGTGCCTTGCAGCAGTTGGTAAAGCAACGTCAAATTTCAGAAATCAAAACCGATTTCATCAACAATATGACGCATGAGTTTAAAACGCCTATTGCAACGATCAACCTTGCTCTAGACGCTATAAAAAACCCAAAAATCAGCAGTAACCCGGAGGCATTGACACGCTATATGGGTATGATCAGGGAAGAAAATAAGCGAATGCACGCGCAAGTCGAAAATGTATTGCGCATCTCTAAGCTTGAGAAAAATGAGCTTGATATTAAGAAGGAACGCTTAAATCTTCACGATATCATCGAAGATGCGATAACGCATATTGAGTTGATCGTAGAGGACCGTCAGGGATATATCAATACGCATTTAGGAGCGGTGAAAACTTCGGTGTTAGCTAACGAGTCGCACTTTACAAATGTGCTGGTGAACATTTTAGATAATGCGGTGAAGTATTCTACAGATGTTCCTAAGATTGATGTATATACAGAGAACTTAAAAACGTTTATCCTGATTAAAATCAAAGATCAGGGCGATGGAATGACCAAACAAGTTCAGAAAAAAATATTTGACAAGTTTTATCGCGAGCATACCGGCGATATTCATAATGTAAAAGGACACGGCCTTGGTCTGGCTTATGCAAAACGTATCGTAGAGGATCACGCAGGTGAGATCTGGGTACAAAGCGATAAGGGCAAAGGCAGTACATTCATAATTAAATTACCACTAATATCTTAAACATATGGAAACTGAAAACAAAAAAATCCTACTCGTAGAAGACGATCCAAACTTCGGGACGGTGTTGAAAGACTATCTTTCAATGAATGATTATGACGTAACGCATGCCAAAAATGGTATGGAAGGTTTTGAGAAGTTTAAAAAAGACGACTTTGATCTTTGTATTCTTGACGTAATGATGCCGTATAAAGATGGCTTTACCTTAGCGAAAGAAATACGTGAGAAAAACGAGGATGTGCCTATTATTTTCTTAACCGCAAAAGCGATGAAAGAAGATGTACTTAAAGGGTACAAAGTAGGTGCAGATGACTATTTGAACAAGCCATTTGACAGTGAAGTATTGCTTATGAAGATCAAAGCGATTATGCTGCGCAAGGCTACAGATTCTGTTGCAGATAGTAAGCAATTTGAATTTCAGATCGGAAATTTCTTTCTGAATTCTAAACTGCGCTTTTTAACCTATAAAGACGAAGAGCCTAATAAACTTTCTCCCAAAGAAAACGAATTATTACGTCTTTTAGCCTTACACGAAAATGATTTGATGCCACGTGAATTGGCACTTACAAAAATATGGCGAGATGATAACTATTTTACTTCTCGTAGTATGGATGTGTACATCGCTAAACTGCGTAAATATCTTAAACGTGATGATACTGTAGAAATACTTAACATTCACGGAGAAGGTTTCCGTTTGGTTGTAAAGACCGAAGAAGAAAAATAAATACTAGTGGTAAAGAAAGTGCCTCTGCTAAAGAGGCACTTTTTCTTTTATCCTTTGTATAATTTCTTCAAAAGGTGTGTTGTAGTCAAACCAGACAATCGTCTCATCTTTGCGGTACCAGGTCAGTTGGCGTTTGGCAAACCTTCTGGTATTCTTTTTAATTTCTTCAATGGCAGTATCTAAGTCAAATTCTTCTGCGAAATAGCTGAACAATTCCCGGTATCCCACCGTTTGTAAAGCATTCAGTTCGCGCTTAGCATATAAGCCTTTAGCTTCCTCAATCAAGCCTTTTTCAATCATCACATCTACACGCTTGTTGATGCGGTCATAAATAAGTTGACGCCCTGCATTAAGACCGATTTTTAAAGTGTTGAAATGTCGTTTAACAGTGTTTCTTGCTAAAAATGAGGAATATGGTTTTCCTGTACCCAAACAAATTTCAAGCGCCCGAATAAGGCGTTGCTTATTGTGTAGATCAATTCTTTGATAATGTTCAGGATCTAAAGTTTGAAGTTGGTTTTGTAAGCTTTCAATACCTTCAGATTCTAATTGTTGAATAAGTATGCTTCGAATTTCTGGATCAACATCAGGAAATTTGTCTAAACCCTTGATAACAGCATCTACATAAAGTCCTGAGCCGCCTACCATAATTACCACATCGTGTTCTTTAAAAAGTGCTTCGATCTTGGCAAGTGCTTCCTGTTCAAAAAGCCCCACATTATATTCTTCTTCAACCGAAATATGCTGAATAAAATGATGCTTGGCTGCTGCTAGTTCGTCTTCATCAGGTACAGCTGTACCTATGCTCATTTCTTTAAAAAACTGCCTGGAATCTGCCGAAATGATTTCCGTATCAAAATGATTTGCAAGCTTTATTCCTAAAGCTGTTTTACCAATAGCGGTAGGCCCTACCACAGCAATAAGTAGTTTATTCATAATGCAAACTGTTTCCGCAGTTGTGACAATATTTAGCCGAATCTTGATGTTTTCTCGCTCCGCAATGGTGACAAACCTGAGTGTTCATATGCAATTTTTGTGGTTCAGGTTCTTTGCGTTCTCCTTTGGCCATCTCGGCGCTTACGATGCCTGTAGGTACAGCGATAATTCCGTAACCCACAACCATAATGACGGTAGCAATAAACTGCCCTAAAGCAGTCACTGGGGCAATATCTCCAAAGCCCACCGTTGTCAGGGTCACAATACACCAGTAAATACTTACCGGAATGCTTTTAAAACCGTGTTCTGGCCCTTCTACAATATACATCAAGGTGCCCGCAATGATCGAAAGAATCATTACCGCAAAAAGGAATACCAGAATTTTAGGTCTGCTGTCTCGCAAAGCACGCGCAAGCTTATTGCCTTCCCCAATGTATCGGGTAACTTTTAAAATTCTGAACACACGTAGCAAGCGCAGCGCACGTATCGTGAGCAAGGCGTTTGTGCCCACAATAAAAAACGACAGATACAACGGGATCGTAGAGATCAAATCGATTAAACCATAAAAGCTAAAAATGTAGGAGGATGGCTTTTTGATGGAAATTACGCGTAAAATATATTCGATCGTAAAGAAGATAGTAATGATCCATTCGCCTAAATAGAAATAATCACCGTATTGGGCCTGCATAGGAGCAACACTTTCTAGCATGACCAGAATGATACTCACGAAAATGAGAATGAGCAGCACCACATCAAAGGTCTTTCCGGCAGGAGTATCTGCTTCATAGATCACTTCATGTAGTCGTGTTTTCCAGGTATGTTTTTGGGGTTGTGTCAAAGAGTTACAGTTAATTCTTCAAGATTTTTAGCCAAGAGTTGCTTTCTGAATGCCGGTTTATATTCTAGTTCAATAGCGCCGTAAGAAGCACTAGCACCATATTTTGCAGTAGCTTTTTTCCCTTTTAAAATTGATACTTTCGCTAGAGCTGAAATAGGAATATCTTCAAAAAAATCATCTATTTTATAATATTTACCCTCAAGAAGCAACGCATATAAAGGGTCAGTTTTTTCAGTGGAAACTGAAACTTGACAAATAAGCTTTATTTGTTGAGAATCTGTATAATAATCGAGGTCGTTATCTTGAACAGAGCAACTTCCGAAAAGAAGAATTACCGAAAATAATAGTAGGCTTTTAATCATATCTTAATTTTCTAGTTCAGTCAGTTCCATAATTTTGATCACTTTTCGCGTACGCAAATAACTTTGAATTAAATGTCTGGCATCGCGGTTATCCTGCATCGGTGTGATGATGCGCTCTAAAATATCTAAGTTATTGATCTGAAAGTTCAAGTTATAAAAACCATAGCCTTTAAATTTTCCTTCTTCAATTAAAACCACACTGCGCTCATCAACAGAACGCCCGCGATCAATGATTAAAAAGTTCTTATTTTCAAAACTATGCTTGCTGATAAACTCAGTAACTCTGGCATTATAATCTGCTGCCGATTCTTCTCCCACGCAGGCGCCATCACAGGCTTTAATGGTATAGTTAAAGCAATTGCTATCGGTAGTATGAAGCCCCATTTTGCTTTGGCACAAGTTATATTCCACAAGCATTTTTTCTAAATATTGCTTTGCAGAATGACTGGTGGCAAAAGTCGTGATGTGCTCTTTTCTCGGGTCTGCTTTTTCCAACCGAAGGTTAATATACCCGGCTTCATCCCTGAATTGAACCAACTGACTTTTAAATTTTGTACGTCGCAGCGCCCGGTTATGTTTGGGTTTTATGCTCTTGATCTCCTCATTCTCCTTAAGAAGCGCTACAAGTTCGCTACCGGTCTCCTCGTAGCTCACGGCCTCAACTTCCTCTTGAATCTTTTTAGACTTGCGGTTATCGCTTGTGAAATGCTGATTCACCCGCTTTTTGATGTTGCGGCTCTTGCCGATATAAATAACCGAGCCATTTGCGTTATGCATATAATAAACGCCGGTGCTGCTGGGCAGGTCTGCAATTATATCCCGAAGCTTTGTATCAATTTGCTTTTTAGGATTCAGTTTGATCGCTTCTTGTATAATGGTCTTTTTACTGTCTTTTGCTAGCAGTAATTTGAACAACTTTACCGTAGCTAAAGCATCTCCATTAGCCCGATGTCGATCGGTAATCGGGATGCCTAAATTTCTTACGAGTTTACCTAAACTGTAACTTTCTTGCCCCGGAAGCAACTCTTGCGCGAGTTCTACCGTACATAAACTTTTGCGCTGATAATCATATCCTAGTCGGTCAAACTCTAATTGTAAAATGCGGTAATCAAACTGCGCATTATGCGCTACAATGATACAATCCTGAGTGATCTCGATGATGCGTTTGGCCACCTCATAAAACTTTGGGGCATTGCGCAACATCGCGTTATTTATACCCGTAAGTCCTACAACAAAAGCTTGTATAGGCCGCTCAGGATTTACCAGACTGATAAATTGATCAACTACTTGATGACCGTCAAATTTGTAGATAGCAACCTCGGTAACTCCTTCTTCATTGTATTTTCCTCCGGTAGTTTCTAGATCGAGAATTGCATACATAGGCCGTGTAGCGCTAGTTTTATAATTAGTATTTAGTTGTAGTTGCGGGCACCAAAGATCGCGCTTCCCACACGTACCATAGTGCTACCATGTTCAAGAGCAAGTTTGTAGTCACCGCTCATTCCCATAGAAAGCACGCTAAAAGCATACTGCTCTTTAAAGGTATTGTAAATTTTCTCAAGTTGGGCAAATTCGCGCTTAATCTGCACTTCATCGTCAACAAACGAGGCCATCCCCATTAGACCTACAATATTTACATTAGGATACTGGGCAGCCTTATTTTCTTCTAAAAACGCTTTGGCTTCTTCAGGCGGCATCCCAAACTTACTATCCTCTTCGGCAATTTTTACCTGAAGTAATACATCAATGACGCGTTCATTCTTTTTCGCTTCTTTATTGATCTCTTTAAAGAGTTTGAGTCGGTCTGCACTGTGAATTAAGTTGACGTAAGGCGCCATATACTTAACCTTATTGGTCTGTACGTGACCTATCATATGCCACTGAATGTCTTTAGGAAGCGCTTCCCACTTGTCGGTCATTTCCTGTATTTTGTTTTCACCAAAAATACGCTGACCGGCATCGTAAGCTTCTTGTAGATCCTCGTTAGGTTTGGTTTTAGAAACCGCTACGAGGGTGACTTCTTTCGGTAATTCAGATTTGAATTGTTTTAGGTTCTGCGTTATATCAGCCATAAATTACTGTGCTTTCACAATGACGTAAAGGTACATATTTGTAACGGGCTATGCTAGCTAGAGAAACTCATAAATCGTCACTCCGCTGCGCAGTTTAGGCTGAATAAAAGTAGATTTAGGAGGCATAGTAAGTCCTTCATCAGATATGTCTTTGATTTGTTGTACCGTAGCCGGAAACAAGCCAAAAGCGACAGCATATTTACCACGATCTACTTTTTCTTTAGCGCCAAGCATATCATTTTTGCCTTTTCCGTAGGCTAAACGTGCATCTTGTCGCGGGTCTTGTATTTTTAAAATAGGGCTAAGTACCAGGTCGAAAAGTATCTGAGCATCTAAACCTTCTAAAGCATCTTTAAAATTTCGATAGTGTTTACGCAATTCTAAAGTGTAAAAGTCACCGTCGAGATACATACTAAAGTGATGCACTTTTGAAGGCTGAATATATTCATCGCCACGATTTTCAATTTTAAAGATCGAATCTAATTTGATCAGGAACATATCTTTATCCATTCCGCAGAGATCGGTGATCATCCTGCTAAACGCGTGGATGCGCAAATGCGACTCGGGAATGATATACGTCATAAAATAGTCGTGCGCATCACCCGCTAAATCCGAAGCATTCAAGTCGTCTGCTAAGAGTGCAGACGAACTCGACCTATGATGTCCGTCTGCAATGTACAGTTCGGGCATATCGCCATAAATCGTCTTTATTTTTTCTATGAGATGTTCCTCGGTTACCGGCCACAGATAGTGCGTATCACGGTAGGTGGTTGTGAATTCATACTCCGCTCGAGCACGCATCACTTCTTCAAACATAGCGTTCAACGGTATATAATCAGGGTGGGTGAGTAGCACCGCTTCGGCATTGAATCCTGTGGTTTTCAGGTATTCTTTAAAGACTTCTTCACGCGCTTTAATCGTGTTTTCGTGTCGCTTGATGTGATTGTTCTTATAATCAGCAACACTAGCCGCGCCAATGATCCCGGTAAAACTTTCAGCGTCCCGATTCACGATCTTATACACATAAAACACCGGTTGTTCCTCTTTGATAAAAATACCTTCTTCCTTAAACTCCAGATACCGGTTGCGCACGAGTTGAAAGCGCTCTTGACCGCTCAATTCTTTATGGTATTTATACCCGGGATTCACAATGTGTAAAAACGAATACGGATTGTTGTCTAAACGGGCTTTACGCTCGGCTTTGGTGTACGTGTCATACGAGCGCGAGGCAATTAAACTCACCTTGTCTCGGGTAGGGCGTACGGCTCTAAAAGGAATGATCTTTGGCATTTTAAAGTATTTAGCTGAAAGGCTTCAGCCCAAAGTTGCTTATAATTTTATTAAATACGCAACTTCAGCTTTTAAAGAATAATTCTCTTCCCCCAAAAAGATCAATGTATCCCCTAAAGCCTTCTTCACTTCGTCATAATTGCGCATATGAAAGTTGCAGCAACAAGCCACGCGTTTTCCGTTTTTGATAAGATGTATATACTTTTTAGAATAGTATTCCATTTCAGTAAAGCCGTCTAATTCTTCTAAATCGAAATGTAGCGCATAACCAATGCCGAAAAACGAACGCTTTTCGATTTGATTCTCAGACAGAATAAATACATCTGCACGTTTTCTGAATTCCGTTAGAAGAAAAAGCAAACAGAAAAAAAACAAACCCAACATAGTATAAAGACTGAAGGTGCTTAATGTTGGAAATTGCTCAGTTAAAACCAATATACAGACTGCCATTAAATAAATAATGGTTACAAAACAGAACACGCCCAGCAAGGCAATTTTGGACTTTACCACAAATTATTGAAATTGAGCGGATACCGTTTCAGCTTTTCTGCTTTCACTGTAATCATAAAAACCTTCACCTGACTTGACACCGAGTTTTCCGGCTCTTACCATATTTACGAGTAACGGACAAGGCGCGTACTTCGGATTTTTAAAACCTTCATACATTACCTCTAGAATAGACAAACACACATCCAGACCAATAAAATCTGCTAATTGTAAAGGTCCCATAGGGTGCGCCATTCCTAATTTCATCACCGTGTCGATCTCACGCACGCCGGCAACACCATTGTATAAGGTTTCAATGGCTTCGTTAAGCATCGGCATCAGGATACGGTTGGCCACAAAGCCCGGATAATCATTAACAGGAACAGGAGTTTTGCCCAACTGTTCGGCGAGTTTGGTCACAGTCGCTAAAGTTTCCGGCGAAGTATTGTACCCGCTAATGATCTCCACGAGTTTCATCACCGGCACCGGATTCATAAAATGCATCCCGATCACTTTATCAGCGCGTTTGGTGGCAGCAGCGATCTGAGTGATGGAAATCGAACTCGTGTTACTTGCCAAAATGGTATTGGGCTTGCACAGCTCTTCAAGCTTTTTAAATATATCCAGTTTAATATTGAGATTCTCGCTGGCAGCCTCAACGACCAGATCAGCTTTGGTAACACCTTCTTTAAGATCGGTAAGCAAAGCAATATTGAGCAGGGTTTCGTTTTTTTGCGCTTCGGTAAGCACTTCTTTAGCCACCTGACGATCCAGATTTTTGGTAACGTTGGCGATTCCGTTTTTCAGCGCCGTTTCAGAAATATCAATAAGGCTTACTTTAAAACCGTGTTGGGCAAACGTATGTGCAATGCCATTACCCATAGTTCCTGCACCAATAACTGCAATATTTTTCATGAATTCGTTGTATTGTGAGAATTCCGTTATTCTTATGGAATTCTTTGATTTATAATAAAATACTTAAAAAGGTTGCGATACTTAGCATCCCAACCCTCGTAAATTTACGAATTTTATAATTGAAGCTGTGCGTGTCTTTTACTCAAAAGTAATACTAACGGCATCACGATAATCCAGACCAAATAGGGTAGAGGCACTGCCCACTGTACTCGGATTGCTTTTGTAAATCGCGAGTTCAAGATAGCCCGACGAATTGAACAAGGCGATCTTTTTACCATCTTCTTCCCGTTTGCTTTTTTCGATCTCAAAATTGATCGCATCGCTATAATGCTGGTGGATCTTTTTAAACATCGCACGCCGTGCCTGAATGGTAAACTTGCGGCCTTTACCAACATCTTCAAAAAGTCTTTTGGTGATGTTGGTGATCACATTTCCGTAGTTATCAACATAGATCACATTCCCTATAATGCCTTTTTGGTCGCTGTTGATCACCGGCATAATCCCGGTGATTTCTTTGATCTCTTTGATGGGTTTTCCAATCACACCCAGCGTACCTCCACGGGCGATATGACACGCTACCTGAACAAAAACATCAAGCTCGGTAAAATTGGTTTTAATACGATCGTGAATGTTGATCTCGACGACTTCTTCAGGATTGATGGTCTTGGTGATCATAGACATAATCCCGTTGTTAGCACAAATAAAATACTGGCCTTCAAGCTTTACTGCAATATGCTTATTCTCGGGATTTTGCTCAGAATCGATCCCGATAATATGTATGGTACCCGGTGGGAAGTTTTTATACGCGTTCTGAATGATGTACGCCGCTTCGGTGATATGAAAAGGCGATACATTGTGCGAGATATCAACAATTCTGGCATCAGCCATTTCGCTATAAATAGCCCCTTTAACCGCGCCGGCAAAATGATCTTTTAAGCCGAAATCTGTGGTTAATGTGAGTATAGGCATAGGTGGTATTGTTGATATTTTTAGGGAGGATAGTTACTAAATTTGGTTACATTTGTTAGAGCACAAAACTAAAGATAATTAACTAGTTTTTTTATAAAATTCTTCCGCTTTTGAACGAACTTATCATCGAACTTTCAGAGATCACACCAAGGGAATTCTTTGGTCAGAACAACGCCAATATAGAACTTCTTAAGAAGTACTTTCCTAAATTAAAACTGGTCGCCCGGGGCAATCATATTAAGGCCTATGGCGACGAAGATCTTCTCGAAGAGTTTGATAAACGCATCACGATGTTGCTGGAGCATTTTGCGAAGTACAACAAGCTTGACGAAAATATGATAGAGCGGGTGCTTACCAGCGATAGCCGTGAAGATTATGAGACTTCTCCCCAAAGCGGTGAAATTCTCGTACACGGCGTTGGCGGAAAACTCATCAAAGCACAAACGGCAAACCAGCGTAAACTGGTAGATATGGCACGTAAGAACGATATGGTGTTTGCCATTGGTCCTGCGGGAACAGGTAAAACCTATACTGGTGTAGCCCTTGCTGTAAAAGCCTTAAAGGAAAAACAAGTAAAGCGCATCATTCTCACCCGTCCTGCGGTCGAAGCAGGGGAGAACCTGGGCTTCTTACCGGGAGATCTTAAAGAGAAATTAGATCCGTATATGCAGCCGTTGTATGATGCGTTGCGTGATATGATTCCGCACGAGAAGCTGGAGAGCTTTATCGAGAAAGGCGTGATCCAGATCGCTCCTATGGCGTTTATGCGTGGGCGTACTTTAGATAATGCGTTTGTGATTCTTGATGAAGCGCAAAACACCACCCACGCACAGATGAAGATGTTTTTAACCCGTATGGGGAAACACGCCAAATTCTTGATCACCGGTGACCCGGGACAGATAGACCTTCCGCGTCGCGTGATCAGCGGACTAAAAGAAGCGCTTTTGGTACTTAAAGATGTTGACGGAGTAGGGATGATCTATCTGGATGATAAAGATGTGATACGTCACCGTCTCGTGAAGAAAGTGATCGCTGCCTACAAAGCCATAGAAAACAGAGATTAAACCTAGAATACATACAATGTCAAATAAAACCATAACGGATACAAATTATACTTTTCCGGGACAAACTGATGTTTATAAAGGTAAAGTGCGCGAAGTGTACAGCCTTGACAACGACCTTTTGGTAATGATCGCAACAGACCGCTTAAGTGCGTTTGATGTGGTGATGCCTAAAGGAATCCCGTACAAGGGACAGATCCTTAACCAGATCGCGACTAAAATGATGCGCGATACCGAAGACCTGGTCCCTAACTGGCTGGCAGCGACGCCAGATCCTAATGTGGCGGTAGGGAAGAAGTGCGAACCCTTTAAAGTAGAGATGGTGATTCGTGGCTATATGAGCGGGCACGCGGCTCGAGAATATAAAGCCGGAAAGCGTATGCTGTGCGGTGTGCCGTTACCGGAAGTAATGAAGGAAAATGATAAGTTTCCGCAACCTATTATTACCCCGGCGACTAAAGCCGAAATGGGCGATCACGATGAGGACATCTCTAAAGAAGATATTCTAAAACGCGGAATTGTCTCTGCGGATGACTATGCGGTATTAGAAGATTATACCCATAAGCTTTTTCAGCGTGGGACGGAGATCGCTGCCGAGCGTGGACTCATCCTCGTAGATACCAAATATGAGTTTGGTAAAACGGCCGAAGGGGAGATTGTACTCATTGATGAGATTCACACCCCAGATTCGTCACGCTACTTTTATGCAGATGGCTATGCGGAGCGTCAGGAAAAAGGCGAAGCGCAAAAGCAATTGTCTAAAGAGTTTGTGCGCCAATGGCTTATCAGCAAATGTTTTCAGGGCTTAGAAGGACAAACCTTGCCGGAGATGACTGATGCGTATATTGAGACCGTTTCTGAGCGTTATATCGAGTTGTATGAGAATATTACCGGCGAAACTTTTGTAAAGGCAGATCTTTCGGATATTGACAAACGTATTGAAACCAATGTGTTGAACTACTTGAAGGCATAAGGTTGAGAGCAATCTAAATATTTACAAACCGAAAAGAGGTAGTACTCTTTTCGGTTTTTTTTGGCGCAATCAAATAGGAGTAACCTATCCCGATAGCTATCGGGATGCCTCGAACTTAGAATTTGTTTTTAACGCGTTCCTGAACGTTTTGCCGTGAGGTAGCGTATTAGCGCCAAAAGGAATAGTGTTCAAAGCATACTTCCTTTTAAATAATTAACTTACACCTCTATGGACGTATTGAATCAATGGATCGCTGAAGCTGCCTCATTTGTATGGGGTTTGCCACTCTTATTTTTATTAATTGGCGGCGGACTGTTTTTATTAGTCTATTCGCGGTTTCTTCCCTTTAAATATTTTGGGCACGCCATTCAGGTGTTGCGCGGCAAGTATGATAATCCTGACGATCCCGGGGAGATCAGTCACTTTCAGGCGTTGATGACGGCTTTGTCGTCTACCGTAGGGATGGGCAATATTGCGGGTGTTGCTGTAGCCATAGCGGTAGGTGGTCCCGGTGCGGTGTTCTGGATGTGGATCAGCGCCTTAGTAGGAATGAGCACCAAATTCTTTACTTGTACCTTGGCTATTTTGTTCCGAGGAAAAGATGACTCGGGAACGTTGCAAGGCGGACCTATGTATTTTATTACCGAAGGTTTAGGCAAAGTCTGGAAACCGCTGGCGGTATTCTTCAGTATTGCCGGACTCGTGGGCGCGTTGCCGGTGTTTAACGTAAACCAACTCACGCAAGCCGTAAATGATATTTTACTGGTGCCTAACGGAATTGAAAAAGGCTTTGCTACTGATCTGAGCATCGGTATTGTACTGGCAGTCATTACCGGGATCGTGATCCTGGGCGGACTCAACCGCATCAGCAAAACGGCGAGTAAAATGGTGCCTGCGATGGTGGTGCTGTATTTTGTTGCGGTGCTGGCAATTTTATTTATAAATGCCGCTGAGGTACCGCGCTACCTGCAGCTTATTTTTACCGATGCGTTTGCAGCGAAAAATTACACTGGTGATCCTATGTTTGGCGGAATGTTAGGCGCTTTGATCATTTTGGGTATTCGGCGGGGTGCGTTTTCTAATGAAGCAGGAATTGGTACCGCACCTATGGCACACGGCGCCGCAAAGACCGAAGAACCCATTCGTGAAGGACTTGTGGCGATGCTGGGTCCGTTTATAGATACCGTGATCGTGTGTACCCTGACAGCCTTGTGCATTTTGGTGACCGGGGTTTGGCAAACCAGTGAAGCCAATGGGGTAACCCTTACTGCTAAAGCCTTTAGCGATAGTATTCCGGGCTACGGACCCTATGTATTATTGGTGTGTATCGCAGTGTTCAGTATCAGTTCGTTATTCAGCTATTCGTACTACGGCTCTAAATGTTTGGCCTTTATCTTCGGAACGCGCCACAAACACTGGTACAATTATTTTTACATCGCCAGTATTTTAATCGGTGCGACCACTTCGCTGGATCTAATGATCAACCTGATCGATACCTTTTTTGCATTAATGGCGATCCCAACGATGTTGGCTACGCTTATCCTCGCTCCTAAAGTAATGCAACGGGCACGACAGTATTTTATGAGCCTAAATAAGGTTTAAAAGAGGTATGCGATGAAATCGCGCACCAACACTAAATTAGAGCGCCATACCATCGCTCACCAACTTATGGTTTCGATTTATATACTAAATACGCTTCTTAAAAGTCTTTGTGTAAAAAGGTTGAGAGGTTTAGGACTTTTCTAGATCTTTTCTTCCAACAAAAGCTCCCTAATCTGCGTCAGTACTTCTTCATTTTTTATGATATTTAAATGATTGGCGTTAGGGATGCGTAGCACCCTAGTGTATGCCGCGGAGGGTTCAAAGACTTCCTGAAAACGCTCCGGGTAGAAGCTTTCATCGGCATTGCCTACGAAAACCAGAGTTGGTGTTTTTAGTTTAATAATATCGTGCTTGTAATGCGTAGGTGCAAAGTTCACCGCCATACGGTAGGAATAGGAAGATGCTTGTAAAGAATCTTCGTAAGCTTTTGGCCGATTGAAAAAAAGCACCGGTTTATCGTTGTATGCTGTAAACCCAATACCATTAAGCATCGCCAGACCCACCCAACGTTTTACACCTACGCTTACCCAGCCACCGCTGTTTTGTTTTACTGTAGGAGCATCGTGCCCCAGGTAGGGAGCGAGTAAGATCGCTTGATCCACTTGAGGGTGTTTTGCGCTTGCAAGATACCGCAGGACCAGACCACCACCAGAAGAGTGCCCTGCGAGAACAATCTTCTCAGCTTGCAGTTCGTGCTGTGCATAAAAGAGGAAGTCTTCCAGATCTTCTTCGAGTTGACCTATATGATTAATATCAGGGTGTTGTTGTAGATTTCGGCCGTGGCCTCTAAGGTCGGGCGTAAGTACCGTAGCCAGATCTTCTTGTGCAAGCCTGCTGGCTAAGCTTTGCAAATACCTGCTTTCAGAACCACTGCCGTGTAGTAAAAGCAGCACCGTTTTAGAATTTGCAGCGTAGCGTCGGCTGAACAAGGCAGCACCATCACGCATGCTAATCCATTCTTCGTGATACGCGTAGGTCTTTACCGCTACGGTATCTATAGAAGTATAATCATAGTTCTTGGCGGGTACTTTCTGCGGAATAGGCCAGTTGATCAATACCACTACCGCGATCAGATACAAACACACATTAACTCCTAAAAATACAAGTATACGCTTTACTATTTTCTTCATCCTTCCTGTTTTAGAAGTGACGAAGCTAGCACGTGAGCCCTGCTTCGGGGAATAAAAGATCCTCAATTGTACAGTGGTTATGCCGAACCGTGTTTTTTAGGGCTTCAGAAGGAGTTTACATAATGCCAGCCTTAATCGTTTCGCACGATAATTCGGCTTTTTACTGCAAAGTCATGCAGCGGGCGCGGCAGTATGTTACGAGCTTGAATAAAACCTAAAAGAGGTACGCGATGCAATCGCGCACGCACCTCAAAGTAACTTTAAAAGTCGTATAAAACTTCTGCTTTGACGTAAGTCCGTCTCAGGATCTTGATGTAGCAGGCTTTTCCAGCGAACTCATTTTAACCACAATAGTCTTGGCCCAAAGATCTCCAAAGCGTTGACATTTTTCAGTGCGTTTTAATAAGAGTATGGCAGGCAATCCGAAAAAAGATAGATCAACCAGATCTAAGAAATGCCTTTTAAAGGACTCTGAAAAGCTGAGCTTGCGATTACGACCATTTTGAGGAATAGCTTTTAAACCTACAATAGAGTTGCCTAAAGTACCGCCCAATCCACTTTCTAAGCCAACGGTCATCAACAACCAAAACGCTATAGGAATAAGCATAGGAAGCCCTGTGATGCTATAGCCACCCAGAGGTGTAGGTGTACCAAAACTCATCAAAAAAACATAGATAAACGTGTAGATGAGACCATAATCAATAAGCGCTGCCAGAATGCGTCTAACAATATGAGGTTGGTGATTATAATCTTTCATGTTTTATTTTAGCCTTTACACATTTTCCCAATCTGCTCTTGCTTTTCACCATTAGGCAAGTTCAAAGTCGCTTTATACGTCATACAGTTTCCACTGATATTAATTTTTTGTATTAGCAGTCCATTGTTTTCGCTCATAAGTTTAACCTTTGTGTCTTCTAACAAAGATTTAGTACGATCATAGTTAATTCGGTATGTACAATCATCAATCCATTCAATAGTGATATGAGTCGGGTGCGCATTTTGCTCACTAAATTCTAATTGAGAGTTTTCTTTGCGCACAATGGTTGTATATATAGAATTATCATCGTTCATAATATAAAAAGTACCTGTTTTAAAATCCTTACACGTCAAATTGGGTTGACACGCGTTAAAACCAATAAAAATTAAAATTAAGAGTACTTTCTTCATTGCTGTTCTGAGTTTCCTAATACAAAGGTTCTTCGTTGATTGTTGGTTAAAGGTAATTATTTTGAAATGCCAAGGCATGCTATAAACACGTTATCTCATATACCAGTCTTCTTATTCCCCAGATCCCAATTCTTCAACACCCAATTGGGGAGCTTTACTTTCCCAGCTTCGTTTATAATAGTAATACAATAAATACGTGCCGGCAATACCAAAAGGAAGCAGCATCAAACCGAATAAAAATTCATTGATAGTATCTACAGCGCCCGGCCAGATCAGCTCTATAAAGATACCCATCAAGAAACCCGAAACTACTGCACACGCATAATAGGTAACGATTCCCAGAATCGCATATCCCCATTTGCTTTTACCGTGCGCTTCTGCGAGTTTATAATAATATTTTCCGATCCAGTAAAGTAGTAGTATTCCTAGCATAAGAAGAATAATTTAAATGTTGTGGCAAGCTTTTTATTTTCAATAGTATTGTTTTGTTCTGAAACAGATCTTTCAATAATCTTTTCTAGAACCTTCGATGACTTCTCCTTTTTCATCGTACTCCCAAGACCTTAATAATTTCCCTTGCTCATCCCAATCTTTATAAACGCCAGTATTTAAACCATTAACTTTATACAATTCCGAGCGTAATGTGCCATTCTTGTAGTAATATCTGATATGCTCTTTTTTTTGATCAGGAAAATACAAGTGCTCGTCATTTTTAATTCCGTTTTGGTAATAGGTAATGTTAGAAAGGAGTTCTCCCTGTTCATTAAATATACGTTGAATCCAAAGGCTTGGCTTAGCCAGGATGCTCTTGGCTTCTTTCATAGCTACGTTGTTCAGGTCTGAATATATTTTTAAACTCATATAAGATGTGTCGATTTCATGCCAAATGAGTGTGGTGTCAACAGGAATATTATTTTTAAACGTTTCAGTTTTGGTCAGCTGCTCTTTATCAGAATACCATTTAAATTTTCCGGTTTTTGCGCCATTGTTATACTGTTGAATACTTTGAAGCGTTTCATTAGGATAATATAACAACCGCTTACCGTTTAGTACACCATTTTCATAATGCTCTTCCACTTGTTTGCTTCCATTAGGATAATATACAATGCGCGCTCCTTCGTAGGTAGGTTGGTTTATTTTTTTATCAAAAACCTGTTGTAGTTTTTTCTTTAAAGTGGGCTGATTAGGGTACTTCAGATCCTCATAGCCATTGGCTCGTTTGATTCTTTTTGAACGTGTACAATACCCTGTAATTAGCTTTTTTTTATGTTCATCATAGTACCCGAAAATGATCCATTCTTCATCAGCACGTTCAACCAGATCGCAAGAGGTCCAACCCCCAAGAGATGGATGAGAACCTGAGACAAGGATCTCTTTTATTGGTGCACCTTTATAAAGTTCTAAAAGTTCAAAGTTCATTTGGTGAATAGGCCATTCTGAATCAATACCGGCTGCGGCTTCTACACCCTTAATCTTTACGTGAGCTATAAAGCGATATTCTTCTAGATCTTCTTTCGTTTGGAAGTCAGGTTCATAGGCGCATTCACACGCGAGCATTTTAGCCCAACAAATAATCAAAAAGGGAAGTGTTAGTTTGAATTTCATAGATTCTTAGTATTGTGTAGCCGCCTCTTTTAAAAGTCCTAAAGCGATCTTATCTTTAAAAGCACTCTTAACCTCAATAGCAAGATCATCTGAAAAAAGTGCCGGTCCCCAAGTGCCCATGATTTGTGTTTTGCTAGAAGTAATTATTCACTATAAAGAGTTGGACTAGGGGTTTTCATGGGATACATTGCTATATGCAGTTATTTTTTATCGTTTATTTCTATAATCAGTTTGTTAAATTTAAAGTTATTATTCTGTTGAAACTGAAGTATCTCTTTTAGAGAACTTTCTTTTAGAGGAAAACATTTATTTTCTTTAAAGTTTTCATTGAATTCCTCTTGTTCTGTAACTATATTTCTTAATTCAATTTGATAATTTCTCAAAACATCTTTATCAAGACCGTATTTTTGGTTAATTATTTCCATAACATCTTGAGTTTTTATGTTCATTAATTTAAACCAAGGAAGAATTTGTTTTGGTCTTAATTTACCTTGGTAAAGTTCATTCAAAAACTTTTTGTATTCACTGCGTAAGTCTTTGACTTCTTGAATTAAGTGGTCTTTTAAGTATCTTTTGTTAGCAAGATTGTTTTGTAAAGTCTTCACAATCCAAATAGCAAGAAATGAGTTTATTATGACTCCTATTATTGCAATTATGTCACTTGCTTCTAGGGAAATAGAACTGGAACAATACATAATTAATCGTTTTTACTAGATAACTTACCATCAACTAAACTAAACCAATCTTTATGTTTTTTAGTTTTTTTTGGTTCGTCATTATTATTTCTTCTTTCTTCCCATTGAGGAAATGTTTCAGACAATATCATCTCTTTTAAGTCAGGCTCTTGTTCTGAGATAATTTCTAAAAGATTATTTACTGCGTCAATTCCAAAATCGTATATTAAATTCCCAAAAGCTTCATCCAAAAAAGATGGTGCGTAACCAGCTGTAAAATCAAGATTTACAACTAATCTTTCTTTCTTTTCATAAGAGTTTTTAAATGCGTTATTTAGTACTGAATGATAATATTCTTCTCCAGAATCGTCACTTACAGAACAATGACGTAAACCTGGATATTCAGTAAAATCTTTTATATATATTGTATTTTCCATTAGCTTGCTTTTAAGATTGTATTTGCAGTAACCTCCCATCTATATAGAGTTCCACGAAATTCGTGTTTATCTAGAAGTTCCGATTTAAATTCATTATCATAATGTAAGATTACGTTATTAGTAACTACTTTGAGATTTTGTATTATTCCGATATCACTTCCATTTTTAATTGAAGGTAGTCCTTTATTTCTATTTACTTTTCTAGAACTAGAGCCATATTTTTTTATAAATGCACCTTGCAAAATTTCATCATCTTGTTTCATTAAAAATGTATCTCTTAGCTTATGCTTAAATTTTTTATTTAAGGTTTTTAAAATTCCTTTGCCAACATCAGTAATTGTAAAAATAGCTTTATCATCATCGTATTTTACGCCAAATAACCATTGTTTATTATATGTTTCAGCCCATTCAATTGAATTGCCACATATTTCTAAAAGTATAGTTCTTAATTTTGTAAATGACTTTCATTGCCAGTTAAATGTTTTACAACCTTGGATACAGTTTTACTGATACGAATATTATCTTCCCTAGTCAACATTTTTGAACCCTTTTCAATAAATAGTAAATCTGATTTTTCGGATTTCTTAAAAGGTTTACCATTATTGTCATACATAAAAGTTAATATTCCTGATTCAATAATCTGATTTTTACAATCAGGATTGTCTGGATAATTACCTCTTAATGATACACCTTTGGACTTTAAATCTCTAATTATAGCAATTAAAACACAAATAGAGCTATAGTCAAATTCTTCAACTTTCGAAATATCCATTTGTACAAAACAATTTAGACCCATTTTAGAAATATTTCGTTCTCTTCTTAGTTCACTGTAAAATTCCAATGATTTATGTGTTTCCGAAAGTAAGCAGATATTTTTAGGTGCAATCACTGGTTCTGCTTCTATAAATTCGAGTTTTGAATTTTTATAAATCGGTAATTTGTTTGGGTCATAAGGTTTGTTTCTTTTTGGTTTTTTTCCAAGCTTTTGGCTTCTTCTATCGTGCCATTTTTTATATTTAATTTTTTTGTAATTCTTTTTCATTTAGTTTGGCAAGTAATTGCTTACAACGGTCTCGGCTGTGAGTAGTTTAGTGGCCTAGCACTTAACTTTGCAAGTACACACCAAACTGAAAATTTGCAAGGATTTTCAGAAGTAGACGAGAACAAGCAATTACTTATAGCCATCGTTGTGCATATTTATTTTTAATTATTATTTTCTATATCAATGTCAATTGTTGGCTCTTCTTTTATCCTTGATAAAGTTACTTCCATATATGTTTCATTTGTATTTCCATATTTATCTTTTAGAACGACAGGTATTTGATTATAACCTGTCTTAAGCATCATATGTATTCTTTTGTAGAATTCTCCCTTTTTGAATTTTACTGATTTACCATTTATTTTTATTTCAGTCACGTCTCCATAAATTCGACCTTTTATTGGTACGCTGTAGCCTGAATAGTCATTTCCTTCAAAATCTTTAGTTGTTAAACAGACTAATCCTTCATATTCGTCATCTCCATCGAAAGAACAATATTCACTTTCTCTGAAAACAGGTGCTAATCCATCAGATTTGATACCTGCTAATTCATACATAAATAGCTCTTTGTTTTTGTCTCTTAATGCTAAATAAAAACCAACTAAACCGTTTCGACGAAGTGAAATTTCTTCAGTCCTTTGAAATAGATTTTCCTCATTTCTTTTAATCTTTCTGTCTATTGAAATTGGGTCGTTTAAAAATTCAATTAGCTCTTTTTCTTTTGGAAGACTATCAGAGTTAAAAATGTATCTTATCAACATTGCATCATAGCAGTCATTACAATTAAAGGATATCTCAAATTTTAGAATTTCGTCAGCACCATATGTTTCAGGGTCTTCAAATTTTGATTTTTCTAATTTTTCTAAAAAATAATCTGAATACTTGAAATCAGTATTTTTAAGATTTGGTTTAATATTAGCTGATTCTCCTTTTTTTAATGAATACTGGTCAAACATTTTAGTGTTTAGTATTAAATTATGCGAAAGTGTTTTTACAATTAAATTTTCAGGGAAAACTTTCGGGTTTAAAACAACTGATTTTGATTCGTTAGTTATTTTTTCTTCTGTAGTAAAGTCGTTTTTAGAATTATTTTTGCAAGAGGTAAAAATAATTATTAAGAACACTAAAATTTTCTTCATAAGATAGGTTTCTGTAATTGTGTACAACTCATTATACCAAGATAAATATACCCATTATCTCTTTATAAGTTTCGGGATATCAGCTATTTTATTAGTTTCAACAATATCGGTCTAAATATCCGACTAGGCTTACGGGATTCTGTAAATACGGTAAAAAGCACATTCTTCGGGTCAGGGTGCAGTGTGGGTCGTATTTGGTTCGGTAAACTCCCATTTTTTAAGAACAGGGTATTTTAAGACTCTAAACCTGCCGCTTATCGACCCGTTTTTGACCCGAACCAGTACCGAAGGAATACCGAACCAATACCGAAGGAAACCCCTAGAAATTTCGAACTTGCCTGCAACCCTATGCAAACCCTTCCCGAACTATGCCAAACCTTGCAATACTATGCACAAACAGCTGATTTTTTGTAAGGCATTTCGGGTTAAAGGTTGTGAGGGGGGTGTACAAGATTGCGGGATTGTGTGAATGTCCTAGCGTTGAATGGAGTGGTATTAACTCTCAATCATGTTTGTTCATTTTCTTTGCTTCTCCAAAGAAAACGAACCAAAAGGGGACTAAAAATTATATTCATAGTAACGATTCAAAACCGGCCTACTTTTTACATCTGTAGTAAAACAAGCAAAGCCTGCAGCGGTGGGTGCGGAGGATAGCCTAGCGCAGCGGTTAGCTATCCGCAGGATAAAGGATTTGTGTAGTTTTCAAGGATGTAAAAATAAGCCTAGACTTTTTTGTTTCTTTTTTGGGCGATGCAAAAAAGAAAGGAAAGTTGACTAGAAGTTTATTGTTTCAATTCATGTTTTTGTTCATTTTCTTTACTCGTCTAAAGAAAACGAACCAAAAGAAACGACGCCTTTTGGATAGGTATTTTTTGCTATCGCAAAAACCGCAAGCGCATCCCTAAATTTCTTCCAAGGCTTCAGAAATTCTTAACGGGATGCCCGTGCTATACTGACCAAAAGGAAACTAGACCCTTCGCGTATGAGTGTTCTAAGATTTAATAGGAGTAGGAATCAAACTCCCTTCTCTTGCGGGAGAAGGGTTGGGGATGAGGGCTTTTGATGCAGTGCGCACCAGATGCGATTTCTCGACTGCGCTCGAAATGACAAAAGGGTTCAAAATGACAAATGGATTCAAAAGCTACTTTTCTGTATAACACTTCGGGTTTAGGCATTATCAGTCATTTCGACTAGTCCCGATAACTATCGGGAAGATCTAACAACAAGCTAACAGAAGGGCTGGGGATGAGGGCTTTTGATGTAGTGCGCTCCAGATGCGATTTCTCGACTGCGCTCGAAATGACAATGCGTGCTCCTAACACGCGATACAATTCCCAATCTTTATAGGGACAAGCAGCGCAAAAACATTGGGAGAGGCAACTTGATCGAAATAATAAAAGCATCAAGCTGAACTAGTTTCAGCATCTCATCGCTGGGAGAAATATTTAATACAGAAAACCGGAAACAGAAAACCGGAAACTGCCAACTGCCAACTGTGAACCCGTATTTCTAATTTCTATTTTCGTATTTTAAAAACGTCTTTTCTCTCTGTTCTATTCTCTTTCATCTCAAGTCTCTCATCTCAAGTCTAACATCTCAAATCTAAAACCCAAACCCCTCCACAGCTTCTAATTGTTCTAAAGCTTGTGCTACGGTGGTGACGGGAAGTTTGCAGGCGCGGCCTTCGCAGACGTAGATATAGGTTTTTTTGGGTACAAAGCGGGCTTCAAATAGAGGGAGCTCGCTATCTACGGTAGTGCCTATAAGCAGGCGGTTGGCCACCGGTTGTCTGCTAAATTCGTCAATGCGTTTTACGGCATCAGGACCTACTACGGCAATTTCATAAAAGGGATAACTGTGCAGTATGCCCAGCGCGAGCCATTGGGTATAACTCCAGGGCTGCTCTTTTAGGTTGTCGTGCATTGCTAGGAGCATCGCTTCGGCCTGCTCAAGATAGGCGGTGTTGTAATTGAGATGCCCCAGTTTGAACAGCAACTGCGCCAGCAAGGCATTAGCCGAAGGTTGCACACCATCATTGGTCGTGATAATGTTGGTGATGAGTTCGTCACCGGTGTTAAAGGTATAAAAGGGCGAATTCGTAACTTTAAAATGCGTTTGGGTATCGTTGATGAGTTGGTTTAAAGTATCCAGATACTCCGTATTTGTGGTACTGCTGTACAGGTCCAGGGCAGCTTGACTCATAAACACATAATCATCTAAAAATGCCGGTGCTACATCGCTATGGGCTTTATACGAATGCATTAAGGTTCCGTTTTTGAAAGCATTTTGCATTAATACCGAGTAAAGCGCTTCAGCTTGTTTAAGATAATCGGATTGCTCAAAACTATGGGCTGCGGCCACCAAACCGGAGATCATCATCGCATTCCAGGGAACGATGATCTTATCATCGGCACGCGGCAGGCTTCGGGTACTGCGCATCTGTTGCAATTCGCTTTTCCATTGGGTGATGAGTTGGGCTAAATGTGCAGCAGAAAGCTTATGCGTTTCGGCAAAGGCTGCATCGGTTTGTGTAGGGAAGAGGTGTAGAATATCGGTCTCAAATCGAGAGAGCGGCTCTTTGGTATAATAGGCGTCAAAAAGTTCCTTTTCGGTAGTAATGTCGCTCTCCAGTTGATTGGCATTATACAGGTAATAGCCTCCTTCTTTGCCATCACTATCGGCATCCAGCGCGGCGATAAAGCTGCCTTCTTCCGTTTTGAATTGGTTGTTGAGAAAAGTGATGGTTTCTTCTGCGCGCTGGCGGTAGATGGGTTTCTCAAACAAGGTATAGGCTTTGGAATATACGCTAATAAGTTGGGCGTTGTCTGACAGCATTTTCTCAAAATGCGGAATCTTCCACAGTGGGTCTACGCTGTATCTAAAAAAACCTCCGGATACGTGATCATAGACGCCGCGCATTGCAATGGCATCAAGAGTTTGCTCTAAAAAGGCTTTAGATTTCGCATCTTGAGTAAGGCTCACATAATCGAGCAACAGGTTAAGGTGCGCAGGAAGCATAAACTTTTCAAAACCCTTGCGCCCTCCATTTTCCATATCCCATTCTTGTTGGTAGGTGTTGAACAGGGTTTCTACAAGCTGCGGACGGTACTGCACGCTGGTATTTGCCCCAGCCTGCTGTTGTTCTTCTTGAATTCCTGTAGTGAGGCGCTGTGCAAAAGCAGCCGCTTGTTCGGGTTTGTCAGCATA
Organism: Leeuwenhoekiella palythoae; assembly: GCF_020310025.1. Lineage (GTDB taxonomy): Bacteria > Bacteroidota > Bacteroidia > Flavobacteriales > Flavobacteriaceae > Leeuwenhoekiella > Leeuwenhoekiella palythoae. The sequence goes on along the minus strand of NZ_CP084318.1, from coordinate 3,948,841 downwards.
GGTTTTTGATAAGCTGTTGAGCAGCTGCAGCCATTCGTCTTTTTTGTGGTAGGTGCCGCCATACAAAGGTTTTCCATCGGGTAACACGATCACGTTCAGTGGCCAACCCCCTTTGCCCGTGATGAGTTGTACTGCTTTCATATAAACTTGATCTACATCAGGTCGCTCTTCGCGATCTACTTTGATATTGATAAAGTTCTGGTTCATCACCTGCGCCACATCTTCCTGCGAAAAGGTTTCTTCTTCCATCACGTGGCACCAGTGGCACGACGAGTAGCCTATACTTACCACGACCAGTTTGTTTTCTTCTTTGGCTTGGGCAAACGCCGCATCACTCCACGGCTGCCAGTCCACCGGATTGTGCGCGTGTTGCAACAAATACGGACTCGTTTCTTCTATAAGTTGGTTGGTGTATTTATGGGTTTCCTGAGCTGTAAGTACAGAAGTAGCCAGCAGCACAATGAACAATGGTAGGAAGAAACAGCGATGCATAGGTTTGAACGATTAAGTTTTAAAATTTCCGTATTAAAACTCATTTAGGCAAATCTTTAGGCTTGAAAGTTTATGACTTTTTAGGGATTTCCTTAAGAATGTTTTGGGAGCAGTGCAAAGGCCGGTGGCGACTATTATTGATATCTTGAAGACTTAAGGCTCGAAAACTGGCGTATTTAAAGGTGTACCGAATCTTTTGGTCTTCTTGATCACGCTAAAAACCGAAAAACTTCAACAGTAAACTATGAAAAAACAAAAAGCACATCAACCGCTAAAGGAAGCTCAACTCACTGATGATGAAGTAGAAATTCTTGATCAGCTGGGCATCTTTGGCGATTCGCGCCGAAAGTTCTTAGGGCAGATCTCTGCTGCCAGTATGAGCGTTATGGCTACGCCATATTTCTCTTCAGAATTGCTTGCGCAAACCCAAGCCGGAACCTCAAAAGACGATTTAGACGCCTTATTAAACAAGGTTGAAGTGAATCTACATGTTAACGGAAAGCAAAATCCATTGACACTTGATTCTCGTACTACGTTGCTTGATGCCTTGCGCGAACATTTGCAACTTACCGGGACAAAAAAAGGTTGTGATCACGGACAATGTGGAGCGTGTACGGTAATGATAGATGGTAAGCGTAAACTCTCTTGCTTGACGCTTGCAGCAACGTGTAAAGACAAAAAGATCAAGACCGTTGAAGGACTGGCCAATACTGCCGGTTTACACCCTATGCAAAAAGCCTTTTTAAAGCATGATGGCTTTCAATGTGGCTATTGCACCCCGGGACAATTGTGTTCGTCGGTGGCTTTATTAGACGAGGCTAAACAAGGAGAGGCCAGTTATGTTACCAGAGATTTTACAAAAGTGACCACCAACCTAGACCTTAGCGAAGAAGAGATCAGAGAGCGTATGTCTGGTAATATCTGTCGTTGTGGGGCTTATAACAACATTGTACAGGCTGTGAAAGAAGTGCAAAGTGGGGTTGAGGAGCAACCGAAATGGCGCTTTGCAAGTTTGGCTGAATTAAAAGAAGCCGGAGAACAGTAAATGAGTTCGTACACGCATACGAGAGATTTACAATCAAATTATAGGCGAGCCTTAGAGCAGTATTTCTTCGGTTACGCCAACAAACTAAAAAGTATTTATGAGACCTTTTAATTATATAGAAGCTAAAACAAGACAACAAGCCTTAGAAGCCGTACAGGAACAAGAGCACGCCAAATATCTGGGCGGAGGAACCAATCTGGTTGACCTGATGAAAGAGGATGTAGAGCGCCCTGAAGCTTTGATCGAAGTGGCCGATCTTGATAATGATACCATTACCTCAAATGCCGTGGGCGGACTCACACTTGGGGCGGCCCGAAGCAACGCTGCAACCGCAAATCATCCTGAGGTACGCAAGCAGTACCCATTGCTATCGATGGCGATGCTTTCGGCAGCAACTGCACAGATACGCAATATGGCCACCAATGGCGGGAATCTATTACAGCGCACGCGCTGTCCCTATTTCTTTGAGACTTCCATGCCGTGCAATAAACGCGAGCCGGGAAGTGGTTGCGGAGCACTGGATGGAGCCAATGCACAGCACGCGATATTTGGCTGGAGCAAAAGCTGTGTTGCGACACACCCTTCAGATATGTGCGTGGCACTTGCCGCGCTAGAAGCTACGGTAACCGTACAAACCCTAGACGGTAGCGAGCGGACTATTTATTTTTCAGATTTTCACCGTTTACCAGGTAAACAACCGGAATTAGACAATACCCTTGAACCTGGCGAACTCATCACAGCGATCGAACTGCCTAAACCCCAGTTTACCCAGCACTACCATTACTTAAAAATCCGGGAGCGGTCTAGTTATGCTTTTGCGATTCTTTCGGTAGCGGCAGGTTTAAAAATAAGAGGTGGTGTGATCACCGATGTAGGTCTGGCGATGGGTGGCGTGGCACATAAACCTTGGAAGCTTACCGCAGCAGAAGATTATTTAATAGGAAAAGAGCCTACTACGGAGAATTTTGAGGAAGCCGCACAATTGGCACTTGCCGATGCACGTACACTAGAACACAACGCGTATAAAGTCCCTATGGGAATTAAAGCCATTGTACGTACCCTAGAACAAGCCTATTCAAAAGAAGCCTAACCGAAAAACAACATTATGAATTTAGATACATCAAAAGGAACCGGAAACCCAATAGATCGGGTAGAAGGGAAGCTTAAAGTTACCGGAATGGCGAAATATGCCTCAGAATTTAAGGTCAAGAATCTGGTCTATGCACAAGGGATCAACAGTACGATTGCTAAAGGACGCATCACTGCTATTGATACGGCGGAGGCCGAAGCACAACCGGGTGTGCTTGCTGTGATCACCTATAAGAATGCAGAACGCTTGGCACAATACGATAAAGATTTACACCCGTTATCTACTACAAGTATTCAACCGGTGTTGCAAAGTGATCAGGTGCATTACTACGGAGAATATGTAGGACTCGTGGTTGCTGAAACCTTTGAACAAGCGCAATACGCCGCAAGATTGGTAAAGTATACGTATTCGCAAGAAACGCCGGATATTGACTTTGAAGCTTCAAAAGGAAAGGCATATACACCCACGGAGCAGTCTGATTATAGCAGAGGTAATGTAGCTGAAGGTCTTGCGGAGGCTGATGTTACGTTAGATGAAACCTATGTTACGCCCATAGAACATCACCATCCTATGGAATTGCATGCCATTATCGGATCGTGGAATGGCGGCAATGTACAAGCTTATGCCAGTCAGCAAATGATCGATAACGCAGCAACCACGATTGCCGACACCTTTCAGATCGATAAAAAGAACTTACGGGTAATGTCTCCGTATGTAGGTGGTGGCTTTGGTTCTAAACTTGCAGCCAAGCAGCACGTGATTTTGGCGCTTATGGCCTCTAAAGCCATTAACCGCCCCGTGCAAATGACGGTTTCGCGTAATCAAATGTTTACGAATACTAATATGCGTCAGCGTAACGAACAACGGATCAAAATAGGTGCAAAAAGCGATGGAACCTTAACCGCGCTTTCGCACGATACGCTTTCGCATACCTCAACCTATGAGCAATATCAAGAGGCCTGTGGGACAGTTACTAAGATGTTATATAAAACGCCTAATAACAGTGTGACGCACCGTTTGATGCCTATGAATTTGCAAACACCCTTTGCAATGCGGGCTCCAGGAGAAGCTACAGGAAGCTTCGCACTCGAGTCGGCTATGGATGAAATGGCTTTTAAGCTAAATATGGATCCCATTGCCTTTAGAATTAAAAATGATACACAGGTAGATCCCAGTAATGGCAAACCTTTTTCTTCACGTTTATTGAATGAATGTTTGCGTCTCGGGGCTAAAGAATTTGGATGGGAAAACCGCCCTCAGAAACCCGCATCAAAGTCTGAAGGTAATTGGCTGGTAGGTTACGGCGTCAGTGCAGCTTCTCGACGCGCACCTTATATGAAAACTTCGGCGAAAGTCATACTGGAGTTGAAAAACGATACCGTTTGGGCCACCTTACAAATGGATGCTACCGATATTGGTACAGGAAGTTACACCATACTTGCGCAAACCGTCTCAGAATATCTTGATATTCCGGTAGAGCAGGTAGATGTGGAATTAGGAGATTCTGAATACCCGGTAACGCCCGGTTCGGGAGGTTCTTGGGGAGCTGCTTCGTTTGCTAATGGGGCTCGTGCCGCGTGCGAACAAGCACTAAAAGACTTAAAAGATAAAGTCGGTGAAACTGCCGCAACGACTGCTGTTGCTTTAATGAAAGCCGCGCAATTAAGCACTTTGGAAGCCGAAGGCACTGCAGAACCTGACGAAGAGTATAAAGCGCACAGTGTGTTTTCTTTTGGAGCCAATTTTACTGAAGTGTGGGTAGATAAAGACACTGGTGTTTTTCGCATTAAGCGTATGCTTAACGTTGCAAGCTGCGGAAAAATCCTAAACCCTAAAACGGCATTCGGGCAGATTATAGGAGGTTGTGTGATGGGTGCAGGAATGGCAATTGCCGAGCGTACAGAAGTGGAGCCTAATTTTGGGAATTTCATCACCCGGTCGTTTGCAGATTACCATGTACCGGTAAATCTAGATATGGCAAATATTGATGTGGTGTATCTTCCTGAAGAAGATAAGATCGCTAATAAAATGGGGATCAAAGGTATAGGCGAACTTGGGATCACGAGTGTTGCGGCTTCTATTGCAAATGCAGTGTTCAATGCAACCGGTAAGCGTATGCGCGACCTTCCGTTAACGCCGGAGAAGATGATTGTAAAAAAAGAAGAAGCAGCTTAACGCTTTCTAATTTTAATATTGAAACGTCCTGTAGCTTAGTTATTGCAGGGCGTTTTTTTAAGGGTATTGTCAAAAGCATAATTACTATTGAGATCAGGCTTCTTTAGAAATCGATTTGATCTTATCGCGTAAGGAGGGAAGTTGAGTTTTACCACGTTTTAAAGCAAGCAGCTCTGCCAGAACCGCAAGGGCGATCTCTTGGGGTGTGATCGCTCCAATATCTAAACCTGCAGGGCCATAAATGCGGTCTAGCGCATAAGCATCTAACTCAGGCTTATAATCCAGTAGTTCGTTAAAAAGCTTTTCTCTGCGTTTAGAACTTCCCAAGATCCCGATATACTCCGGGTTTTTATCAATGATGTGCACCAGAAAATTAAGGTCTGTCGCATAATTATGATTCATCAGTACCACAGCAGATTCAGCATCGATGTGTAAACCCGATGCTTGTTCCGGAAGCAGATGCAAGACTTCGTGTACACCCGGAAAATTCGCTTTGGTTTTGGGATCTTTAGGAGAGGCGATCACACGCACATCCCACCCCATCTGAGCGCCTAACGTACCCAGTTGTACCGCATCGTGTTCGGCACCAAATAAAAACAACTGAAAAACTGCAGGCAAAACCTGAGTAAAGGTCTCAACCTTTACTGTGGATTGCACCTTTTCTTCAATAGAAGATAAGGCTAAGGTTTCCTCGTTGGCTTTTACAACAGTACCTAAGGGTAGTTCAAAAGCTTCGGTATTTTTAACAAAATAGGAAGTGAGCTGCAGGTCCTTACGTTGCTCAAAGATGTTAGTGAGTTTATTATAAATGCTTTTATCGATCTGTAAGGGTTCGATAAGAATATATAAAATTCCTTCACAGCCCAGGCGATACCGCCCGTCATAGGTCATCATTTTGGCTTTGCCGGTTTCAAATACCTCTTGTGCTTGAAAAACCACTTCCTTTTCAACACACCCGCCACTAACGGCACCGGTCATTGTACCGTTTTCAGCAATGAGCATACGCACGCCCGGTTTGCGATAAGATGAACCGTCAAGAGCCACCACACTGGCCATCACACAAGCCGTGTCGGTTTGAAAATAGGTATAAGCAGTTTGAATAAGGGTACGGAATTCGTGTGTCATAGCTAAGGCTGAAGTACAAAGTTAGGCATAAAGTATGCTTTAAATGTAAATGTGCATTGCCCGCGAGTGCTAAACTTATATTAATTGCAAGGCCGGGCATCCTAAAGTGCCACGTAGTCTAAGTTTTACCTTTATTTTAATAAAAAGCCCTGCGTTTATCTGTAAATTTTCAGATTGAGAATGATTCCAATAAAAAAATAAGCAGTACAAGTTTTATGAAAGAGCACAGCGGTTATCCCGGTATAGAAAGTTATGGTGTAATAGGAAATTGCCAGTCCTGCGCGTTGATCCAGCGGGAGGGCAGTATCGACTTTATGAGTTTTCCGGAATATGATTCGCACTCGGTTTTTGCAGCTCTTTTAGATCAGCGCAAAGGCGGAAGTTTTAACACGCCTCTGCAAGCGCCTTATGCAAAGTGTTTTCAGGAATATATACTAGATACCAGTGTGCTTACCACACGCTTTCTTTCTGATGATTATAATGTGGAGTTTACAGACTTTATGCCTATTCAAGCAGATGGCAGTGCTGAGGTTAATCAGTTAGTTCGTAAAATCAGCCTTATTCGCGGAAACCTCGATTTTGATCTTATTCTTGAGGTACTGATAAACTATGGCAAACTCACTACCCACGTTGAGGTTATTGATGAGTATACTCTGATTTTTAAAAATCAAGAACACGCCGATGCCTTGAAAGTACGGGCAACGTTGCCTATTACAGCGCAAGGAAGTATTAAAAAAAGCTTTGCCTTAAGCGAAGGGCAGGATGCTTATTTTATCATAGAAAGCGCCGATGCCCCGGCTTTAGATCATACGATTGAAGAAGAAATAGCATGTCTAGAGAACAAGTTGCACGCAACGTTAAAATTCTGGCATCAGTGGATCAAGACGTGTAACTATCACGGCGATTTTGCAGAGCATATGAAACGCTCGGCCATTACCTTAAAACTATTGACCAGTGCCAAATACGGTTCTACGGTGGCGGCACCTACTTATGCTTTACCTGAGGAAATAGGCGGTGATAAAAACTGGGATTACCGGTATGCCTGGGTGCGGGATGCCGCATTCACGATGTACGCCTTTATGCGTTTAGGCTTTCTTGAGGAAGCATCACAATTTATGAAATGGATCTACGACCGTATAGATATTGACATCAACGGCGGGGTGGAATTACAAATTATGTACCGAATAGACGGAAGTCGGGACCTTGAAGAAGAGGAGCTGGATCTGGAAGGGTACAAAGGCTCGAAGCCTGTGCGCATAGGGAATGCGGCCACCAGCCAAATACAATTAGACGTCTTTGGGGAATTGATGGATACCATTTATTTGTTTGATAAGTACGGTCAAAATGTGATGTACAGCTTTTGGCAGAATGTAGAAAAGCTGATTGATTATGTGTGTAAAAACTGGCAAAATGCAGATCACGGTATTTGGGAAGTGCGTGAGGTAAAACGGCATTACCTTTTTTCAAGGTTGATGTGCTGGGTGGCTTTAGACCGCGCGATTCGCTTGGTGCGTAAGCGCTCGCTACCTACCGATGTTAGCATTTGGGAGAAGAACAGAAACCTTATTTTTCAAGATATTTATGAAAATTTCTGGGATGAGGAATTGCAAAGCTATGTGCACTTTAAAGGAGCCAAAACTGTAGATTCATCACTATTGATGATGCCTTTGATGAAATTTATAAGTCCGTATGACAAGCGCTGGGTAAAAACCTTAAAAGTCATCGAAGAACAGCTGATCGTTGATGATGTTTTGGTGTACCGAAACTTGCATGATAGTATTCCGCATAAGGGAGATTCCGCAGAAGGATCTTTTACCATTGGTTCTTTTTGGTATATCGAGTGTCTTTCTCGAGGGGGAGAGATCGCGAGAGCAGAACGCTATTTTCAAAAGCTGATGAGTTACGGGAACCACCTCAAACTCTTTTCAGAGGAATTGAGTCCGTCTGGCGCGCAGCTGGGGAACTTTCCGCAGGGATTTTCACATCTAGGATTGATCAGTACGCTGTTTTCAATAGATCGCCAAAAAGGTCAAAATACGTTTGTTTTAAAGCAATAAGTCTACCTGAATTGATCAATGAGCACGCTTTATGAATCCTTAAAAACTCGTACTTTTGGTTGCTATGAAAGACCTCAGAGTAAGAGCTTGTATTGCGATGACCATTGCAGTTCTCGTAGTATCCTGTAAAGAGCGGGCAAGCGATAAAATAAATGCCGCAACAATTTCAAAAGAAATTACACAAAAACCACATGAACTTCTCGTAGCCCAACCCGATAGTATAAAAACTCCGGAAGGCATGGTTTGGGTTTCGGGAGTGGAATTTACTCAAGGAGCTGGTGCAGGAGATGCTTTGGCTTTGCCTCGCGAAAAGCCCGCACATCCTGTGGCAGTAGATGGCTTTTTTATAGATCAAACCGAAGTTACCAATGCGCAATTTCAAAAATTTGTGGACGCAACCGGCTACGTTACCCTAGCAGAACGCCCGGTAGATTGGGAAGCGATGAAAAAAACCTTACCACCGGGAACGCCAAAACCGGCAGACAGCTTGCTTCAGCCGGGCTCGTTGATCTTTGACCGCAGCGTCCAACAGGTTATAGACCTAAACAATTATACCCAATGGTGGGAGTGGAAGATAGGAGCAAATTGGAAGCATCCGCAAGGACCGGATAGTACAATCGAAGGAAAAGCAAATTATCCTGTGGTTCACATAAGTTATGAGGATGCTTTGGCGTATTGCAAATGGGCCAACAGGCGCCTGCCTACCGAAACAGAATGGGAAGCAGCGGCACACGGCAAACTGCCCGGCGGAATATATACTTGGGGAGATGATGCAACCGCCTTACCAGAAAAAGCCAATACCTGGCAAGGAACTTTTCCTACTAAAAATTCAGATGAAGACGGGTATGCTTACGCGGCTCCGGTCGCTTCGTATGCACCCAATTCTTTAGGTATTTATGATCTGTCTGGGAATGTATGGGAGCTTACTCAAGATTGGTTTTCTACACGCTATTATCAAGAAGTAGCGGGAAGTAAAAGCATCAATCCGCAAGGTCCGGTGGAAAGCTACAACCCTGAAAATCCCTATCAACCCGAAAAAGTAATTAAAGGCGGTTCGTTTTTATGCGACGATTCCTATTGCGCCAGTTATCGTATTTCTGCGCGTATGGGCCAAGCTTTAGAGTCGTCTTCAGATCACAGCGGTTTTAGAACGGTAGCGGATGTAAGGATGCTTCAAGCTGATTAAGATTTACACAGCGGTGGCGTTTATTATTTAAGAAAAGGATTTCGTATACTTGTAAGTTAAATGTAGAATCAACACTTTTAATTATACTTTATATGCGATCTATTTATACGTTGCCCTTGGCACTTTTGCTGCTCATTGTGAGTTCTTGTAACGAAGCACAAGAAACGACCGAAGCAGAAACGCTTTCAGAAGAAAAAACTACCTGTACCGAAATGCCCTATAACAATCCCATAGTGGGGCAGCGAGCCGATCCTTGGGTATACAAGGATAGCGACGGAACTTATTATTTTATAGCCACTGCACCCGAATATGATCGTATTGAGATCAGAAAAGCCAATACCATTAATGCTCTGGGTACCGCTGAACCGCAAGTGATCTGGACGAAGCACGAGACCGGTAAAATGGGACATCACATTTGGGCACCTGAATTACACAAAATAGATGGAAAATGGTATGTTTATTTTGCTGCGGGTGAAGCCGAAAATGTTTGGAACATCAGGATGTTTGCGCTTTCTACCGATGCTGCAGATCCTACACAAGGCGATTGGGTAGAAGAGGGGCAGATCGCTACCGAACGGGATTCGTTTTCACTCGATGCGACCACTTTTGAACATAAGGGAACCCGTTACTTGATTTGGGCACAAAACGTACGAGAAGGTGAGAACACGTCGCTGGTAATGTCTGCGATGGAAAATCCAACGACCTTAACTGGTCCTGAAATTATCATTACCGATCCTGAATACGATTGGGAACGTATAGGCTATAAAGTAAATGAAGGTCCGGCAGTATTAAAGCGCAACGGAAAGATCTTTGTAACCTATTCAGCAAGTGCTACAGATGCTAATTATGCAGTGGGTTTGCTCTGGGCTGATGAAGATGCAGACTTGATGGATGAGGCCTCTTGGAATAAATCAGAAACTCCGGTTTTTACTACTAATGCAGACGCACGACGTTTTGGTCCCGGCCATAACTCGTTTACTAAAGCCGAAGATGATACTATCGATGTGATGATCTATCACGCCCGAGTTTATGAGCAAATACGTGGAAACTCGCTATACGATTTTAACCGTCACACCCGCGCAAGAGTCCTAAAATGGGATGAAAAAGGCTTCCCTGATTTTAGACAAGACCAGCGCGACTAACATTTTTGACATTAATCAAGGCATTCCTAAGCCTCGCAGGAGTTTGTTTCTCTTGCGAGGCTTAACTTTGTGCACTTATTTAATTTTAATTTTATGAGTGAAGTAAAAACAAGAAAATCCCCCGGCTTAATATTAATTCTTGGTTTACTTACGGCTTTAGGCCCTATCGCAACAGATATTTACTTACCGGCCTTTGAAGATATCGCGGTAAAGCTCAATACACACATCAGCACGATTTCTTATACGCTCTCGAGCTTTTTTATCGGGCTTTCTATCGGGCAACTCATCTATGGGCCGATGCTAGAACGTTTTGGTCGCAAAAAGCCTATATACATAGGTCTTGTTATTTATTTTCTCGCTTCTCTAGGTTGTGCCTTATCTGCTGATATTTATATTTTAATCGGTTTGCGATTCTTTCAAGCAGTTGGCGCTTGCGCGGGAATGGTAGCTGCTCGTGCTCTTGTGCGCGATCTGTTTGAAGATAAAGAAGTCGCTCAGGTATTTTCGCTGTTGATGGTCGTTGTGGCTGTATCGCCTATAATCGCCCCAACTTTAGGCGGATTGATCACTATTCAGTTGGGATGGCGTTGGGTTTTTGCCAGCTTGAGTATTCTAACGCTCTTGGTTTTTATAGGTTCGTATTTTAAACTTCCGCACGGTAAGCCTGCGAATCCACAGCATTCTTTACGCCTGAAGCCGGTTTTGAAGAATTATAGAGAAGTACTACTAGATAAACAATTTGCGGTATATGCGATCTCGGGATCTATTGCTTATGCAGGGATCTATTCTTATCTCAGCGGGTCGCCCCACATTTATTTAGAATTGTTTGCGGTCAGTAAAACTGAATATAGTATCATTTTTGCGATCATCGCAGCAGGTCTGATCGGTTCGAGTCAAATAAATAATCTGATTTTAAAAAAGAAGGAAACCGCGCAGGTGGTACCTGTAGCTCAAGTATTTCAGTGCTTACTATCAGTGGCACTAGTTGCGATTAGCTATTTTGAAGTAGGTGGATTGTACTTAACCACTGTTTTTATCTTTCTGTATATGTGCTGTTTGGGCTTTATCTTTCCTAACGCATCAGCATTATCGCTTGTGCGCTTGGGCCATACCGCCGGAAATGCTTCGGCAATGTTAGGAGCGATACAAATGGTAATGGGTGCTATTGGTTCGGCTTTAGTAAGTTATTTTCAAGCACGTACAGATCTTGCGATGTATTTGGTGATGTGTAGTGTGGCATTCTTAGCCTTCGCACTGCTGATTTCAGGAACCAAAAGTTTAAAGTCGGCTTACCATCTGGCGGAAAAATAAAAGCCCCGTTTTCACGAGGCTTTGTCTTTCAATTCTTTCAGTAGAAGAATTACATCTGATTACTGAAGAAAATACCATTCATTAAAAGCTTAGAAGTCCCGTACCAGAAGGCTCTAAAGTTGGTGTTGTCTGTAAATATCAGCACTTCACCGCGGCCTGAAGATTGGTGTACAAAAGGGCGTGTGCCTTTGATGGCTTCGTAATTGATGGGACTGATGTATCCCGCTGCAAGCGGTTCTTCGGTATATAAAATAGGGTTTTTATAACTGGTCTCGTCTGCTTCGATAAACAAGGTGGTGTCTCTAAACAAACTGATGGCTGCATTATCATACCCATAAGCAATAGGATGAGAGCGATCAAGCTTGGCGCTAAAGATCGCACCGCCAATCACCTGAGCACCATTAAAGTCACTGCGTTGTTCAAAAGTGACCTCTTTCGCCGGATTTTCGGTTTCTACTTCTCTAAAATCAACTAATCCCTGACGTTTGATCCAGCGCGCGGCATTTTTAAAGCCTATAAGCGTCCCGCCATTGCGCACCCAAGCAGCGATTTTAGTTCCTGCCGACTCGCCTAAACCGCCGCCCCAGCCGCTGGTAGGCATAATAATCGTGGTGTATTGTGACAGGTCTGTTCTGTTAAAATTACGGGTATCTAGTTTTGTAATGCTGATGTCAAAACGGGTGTCGAGCAGATGCCAGATTTCGCCTGCATCATAAGATCTGATGCCGTCGCCTACGAGCAACGCGATCTTCTGAGGTTTTAAAGCTTCAAATTTGCGACTCCCAAGATCGATACCTTCAGTCAAACCGGTTTTTACAGGATCAATATTCAAGTGTGAGGCTTTAGCGACATCATCTAAAAATGCCTGAAGGTCCGCAGCATTCAAACTTTGATTTTGAACAGGAATCATCACGCTTCCGTAGTCATAATCGATTCCACCAACGCTAAAGGGTTGCAAGGCCACTTTAGCACGAATCCCTTTATTCAAGATTGCATTAAGGGCTTTAGGCGCATAATAATTTCCCCACGGCAATATATATGCATACTCGCTGCGAGATAAGCTAAGCGGTGTTTGCAAAGCAACGCTGTCTATTTTTGTACCTGCAATACTCGCCGGAGCGCTGTCGCTAAAATCTAAGTTGAAGGCTAAAGGAAAACTCCAAGCCGAAATATCATAAAACAAGCTGTCCTCAAAAGTGGTGCGTTTTTCAAACATTCCCCTTAATAATCGGCTGTGTTTTTGCGTTTTGGGAACCACATAACTACTCTCAGTATCAAAGCTCAAGTCTTTAGTAGTATAGTTTTCTGAAGGTTTGTACACTGCGATTTTATGGCGCTGTAAAAGCTTTGCAAGATGTGCAGCCCGCGCCGGATCGTTTTTACTCCCGAAGATATAAGCGTCTTTTCCTGCTTCATTTCTGCTATTTACATAAAAGTCACGCTGATAATCCAGCATCTTTTTACGCATACCTTGTGCGGCGGTAATGGTAGAAAGAAAAGCAGTAAACTGATTGCGTATCGTAAACGGAAACGTTAGGAGTCCGTTATCAGTTTCCTGAACGTGACCTCGCGAACTCGCTTGCTCAAAAAGAATTCCTACACTCCCGTTGATATCCGGAAAAGTAGAGCCTTTACCGTAATAGAAGTCGTCGTAATCTTCTTCAGTATAGTAAAATGAACCGATCTTATCAAAAGCGGCAGCGTGGTATTTACCAATTTCTGCAGTGAGCTCTTGATTGAGTTTTGGTGTTAAAGGGTGCGTACGGCTTTGAATCCCCGGTTGAAAGAAGAACGAAGAGTTGCTTCCCATCTCATGATGATCTGTCAAAATATTAGGGTACCACTCGTGAAAGGTTTTAATGCGCACTTGAGATTCCGGTAATTCTGCCGGAAGCCAGTCTCTATTAAGGTCAAACCAATAATGATTGGTACGACCGCCCGGCCAGACCTCGCTGTATTCGCGATCTTGAGGATCAGTGGTTAAGTTTTGGTTTTTGTTGGTGTTTGCCCAGTACGAAAAACGCTGAAGCCCATCAGGATTAAAGGAAGGATCAAATAGAATAACCACATCTTGAAGCATTGCATCAATTTTAGCTCCTTGTGCCGCAGCCAGATAATAAACGGCCAGCAAACCGGCATTTGAACCGCTGGGCTCATTACCGTGAATACTCATACCCTGGTAGGTTACAATAGGCATCGTTTCGGTATCCATATTGGCGCCGCCGCTTTCGGTTAGGGCGTGATGTTCTTCTTTAATTTGAGCTAGATTGGCGTGATTTTCAGGAGAAGTGATCGTAAGTAGCAACAAAGGTCTGCCTTCATAGGTAGTACCTCTGTTTTCAATAGTTATGCGATCTGAAGCCGCTGCCATCGTGCGCATATAACCTACCAAGGCATCGTGGCTCACGTGCCATTCTCCCGGCACATAGCCCAAAATCTCCTGCGGTTTTGGGATCTCAGGATCGTAGGTAACATCATCAGGCAAGTAGTAATCCAGCGATGGGTGCATCACCTGCGCGGTGGACTGAAAAATTGTAAAAATCAAGAAAAGATGGAGTAGGAGTTGTTTCATAGAATAGTATATAACTTTTAGTATGGTTTTAAATATATCATTTTTTAAAGAACTGCTTTTGATAACCACGGAACACAAGGTTTAAATTGTGCGGACTTCTTCTCGCTACAAATCGCGTATTTTAGGATATTCTTAAAATCAGGGTACAAAAAAAGCCGCAAACTATGCGGCTTTAAAATCTTGGGATTTGATTTTTAAATATCGTCAAAACTTACATCAGTAAAAGCTTTTGCCGATTTGCCTTCTAATACAGGCTCTTTATCTTCTTCTTTAACGTAATCACTCTGGTGACGCTCGCTGATGACTTCTTCTCCTTTTTCATCAAGAATGTAAGCAGTCATTTCATTTAAGATCTCAGAGAATCCTTCAAAATCTTCTTTATAAAGGTAGATTTTATGTTTTTTGTAGTGAAAGGAACCATCATCATTTGTGAACTTTTTACTCTCAGTAATGGTTAAGTAGTAATCTCCCGCACGTGTAGAACGTACATCAAAAAAGTAGGTGCGACGACCTGCTCTTAACACTTTCGAGAATATTTCATCATTCCCCTTCATTTCATTATTGCTCATAATCTATGTTTAGTTAATACGCTTTATACTTTCAAAAATGGAAAAAAATTAAATGGTGTACAAAATTTTATTCCATTTCTTTTTCGTCTAATTGTTTTCGGTAGAGTTCTTGATAATATCCCTCTTCTGCGATAAGATCTGCGTGGGTTCCGCGTTGAATGATCTCACCTTCTTCCAGAATGATAATTTTATCTGCATTTTTTGCGGAAGAGATACGGTGGCTTACTAAAATCGTAGTTTTGGTTGCAGCCACTTTTTTGAGATTGCTCAGGATTTCTTCTTCGGTTTCAGTATCAACTGCCGAAAGACTATCGTCAAAAAGTAAGATCTGCGGATCTTTAATAATTGCTCTGGCAATTGAAACACGTTGCTTTTGACCGCCACTGAGGGTAATACCTCGTTCTCCTAAAATGGTATCATATCCTTTTGAAAAATCTACGATATTATTGTGTACCACAGCATCTTTTGCAGCCTGAATCACTTGCGCATCAGTAGCATTGTTATTACCAAACTTGATGTTCTCTTTGATACTGTCGCTAAATAAAAAGGCTTCTTGCGGTACATAACCTATGCTGGTACGCAGGTCTTTAAGATTCAATTGATCAATAGGCGTGTTGTCAACGGTGATCACTCCGCTTGTAGTGTCGTACAAGCGACCAATAAGCTCCAGAATAGTTGATTTTCCTGAACCGGTCTTACCGATGATCGCCAATGTTTCGCCTTGATTAACTTCAAAAGAAACCTCTTTAAGAGCGGTTATATTAGTATCCTCGTAGGTGAATGTTACGTTGTCAAACTTGATGCTTCCGTTTACCGGCGTGTGGGCTTCGGTTTTGTTTACGATTTCGGGCTTTTCTTTTAGAAATTCGTTGATGCGTTTCTGAGAAGCTTCGGCTTGTTGCACCAAAGAAGTGATCCAGCCTACAGAAGCTACCGGCCAAGTCAACATATTGACGTAGATCAGAAACTCAACGATGACTCCCAGATCAGGAATGCTTCCGTCTATATATTTTTTTCCACCTATATAAATAACCAGCAAGTTGCTGACCCCAATAAGAGCGATCATCAACGGGAAAAAGAAGGCTTGCACTTTAACGAGATCTAAGTTCTTTTTTTTGTTGGTCTCACTCAGTTTTTCAAAATTCTCATAGGTTTGAGGTTCGATACCGTAAGCTTTGATCACACCGATACCGCTGAAAGATTCTTGCGTAAAGGTGCTTAAATGCGACAGGTACTGCTGTACGATGGTACTGCGTTTATGAATAAGTCGGCTTAATTGATAAATCGCAACAGAAAGAATAGGTAAGGGGATGAGCACGTATAACGTAAGTTCAGGAGCCGTGTAAAACATATACGGGATCACGGTAGCAAATAGAATGACCGTAGTTACGCCATACATTATAGCGGGGCCTAAGTACATACGCACTTTGCTGACATCTTCACTGATACGGTTCATCAGATCTCCCGTACGATTCTTTTTGTAGAAGCTAAGCGACAGGTTTTGATATTGATCATACACTTCGTTTTTGAGATCAGCTTCCATATAGCGTGAAACCACGATAAACATCTGACGCATCAAAAAGGTGAAAAAGGCCGAAAGCAGCGCGGCACCCAGAAGTAAAAACAGCGTCATCAGGAGTTGCTGCTTGAGTTCGCTTAAATCACCACCATCACTAATGTAATTCTCCACATATTTGATCATATCGCCCGAAAACTTAGGCGTGAGAATGGCAAATATGCGTGCCACAAGTACGATGAAAAAGCCTAGAATAAGCTTCCATTTATACTTTTTAAAATACTTATTGAGATGCTGAAGTTCTTTCATAGTATGCAATTGGGACTGCGCTAAAAAGCTGAAAAGGAGATTAGCTTAGCGAAGCCGCGCAAAGATAAGCGATTCGGCTTGAATAGCACGGTTTAGATTTTTTATATAAAAGTCTAATTATGCTGTTAGAAAAATCATTTAAAATGTATTTTTGCATCGATTTTGTCCAAACGGGCAAACTGGCTGGTTAGCTTGAATAATACGAAACCCAAATAACCAAAAGTTCTTTTGAATTATGCTTAACAGAAGGCACATTCGCGTAAAAGTTATGCAGGCATTGTATGCGCTGCATCAATCAGAACAACCTGATCTACTAAAGGAAGAAAAGTTTTTAAACGCGAGTACTGCTCAAATGTATGAGCTGTATCTTACGATTGTAGATCTGCTTGTAGAGATACACGCACACGCTAAAGACATTCTGGAGCGCTCTCAGCAAAAAATGCTGGCCACAGAATCTGAGAAGAATCCTAATCTCAAATTTGTAAACAATCCGGTGCTGGTTAAGCTTTCGGAAAACGAATTACTGCAAAAAGAACTTAAAAAAGCTAAACTTAATAACTGGAGGTTAGATAATGAGTATGTTGTTTTGCTATACAACGAACTCATCGCAAGTGATTTTTATGCGGAATATATGGCCTCTGAAACCAGCGACTTTAAAACAGATCGTGATTTTGTAATTGACTTTTTTACTGAATTTGTAGCGCCTAATGATAAGCTTTATGATTATTTGGAAGATTACCGTTTAACCTGGGTTGATGATCTTCCTGTGGTTAATACCACAATTGTAAAGCGTTTGGGTAAGATCAAGCCTAATTCTCCTGAAAGTACCATTTTGCCTAAACTGTATAAAGATGAAGAAGACCGTCAGTTTGCAAAAGATTTATTGTTGCGTACTGCCCGTAATGACGAGGAGTACGAAGCTGAAATTTTAGGTAACACGCCAAACTGGGATCAGGACCGTATTGCGACACTTGATAAAATATTGATCAAGATGGCTTTGTGCGAATTTCTGAGATTCTCTTCGATCCCTGTGAAGGTTACTATCAATGAATATTTAGAATTGTCTAAAGAATACTCAACGCCCAAGAGTAGCATTTTTGTAAATGGTGTTCTGGATCGTTTGGTTAAAAAGTATAAAAAAGACAATAGGCTCAATAAAGCCGGTAGAGGTCTTATTGAATAAATGATTTATACAATATCCAGATCAACTATAATTAGGCTTGTTTGCGTAGGTGCATCGCACCTATTTTCCTGATAAAGCCGGCATACTAGGGTATGGATTAAAATTGTATTTTTGAAACTCTAAAAAAGTAATAGAATTATGAAAAAAGTATTTTTAGCAGTAGGTCTTGTTGCTGCAGTAGCATTTACGTCTTGTAAAGACAATGCTTCAGACAAAGTAAAAGGAGAAAATGTAGAGATGGCTGCAACTCGTGATGCAGATGCTACTGTTTTCCCAACTATGGAATTTGAAGAGAGCGCTTATGATTTTGGTAATATTGCGCGCGGTACTGCTGTAGAGCACGTTTTTAAATTTAAAAATACCGGTAAAGCACCCTTAGTAATTGTAGATGCTACAAGTACTTGCGGTTGTACAGTACCAAGTTATCCTAAAGAACCTATTCAGCCAGGAGAGACCGGAGAGCTTTTAGTAAAATATAACGGAAGTGGTCTTAACGCTGTAACTAAAATTGTTACTGTAAAATCTAACACTGAAAAAGGATCTGAAACCGTAAAAATCACTGCATTTGTACAATCGGCTGAAGGACCGGCTGTAAACGGATAAGCACTTATAAATGGAACAAATAACAAGTTTTTTACCTATTCTTTTGATGATCGCCGTGGTTTATCTTTTTATGATACGCCCGCAGATGAAACGTCAAAAGGAAGAGAAAAAATTCGCTGAAGAATTAAAAAGAGGAGATCGTGTCATTACCAAGAGCGGTCTTCACGGAAAAATTTTAGATTTAAATGATACTACGGTGATCTTAGAATCAGGAGCCGGTAAGATGAAGTTTGAGCGTACTGCGCTCTCGCTGGAACTTACCAAGAAACTGAACGAGCCCGCCAAGGTTGAAAAGAAGAAGTAATAGTTATACAATACTGTTTACTTAAAAAACCTGATGGAAATCCATCAGGTTTTTTTATGCGCTAAACTAAAAATCCCTTACCGAATGATCGGTAAGGGATTGGTATTTATAAAAAGAAACTAAGTCTTATGATTCTATAAATAAGCTTGCAATTGTAACCGCTTCGTCCCTCGTTAGGATTTCGTCATATGCTTGTGTTGCAGCATCCATTGTGAATGGAGATCCAGAACCTAAGGTCGTTACATCTACACCGCCTTGTGAGATATTATCTTCACCATTATATACAGCTTGTGTAGCTTCCGGCATACCGGCACCTCTTTGGTTACCAGTGATCCATCCTTCAAGACCTCTTAATCTTCTGATCTCAGAAGCGTGACGTGCTTCAACAGAATGTATTTGTAATGCTGCCGTTAAAACACCGGCGCTTCCCATTAGGTTTGCAGCCTGCCCTTTATAAGCACGTACTCCTGTATCTTCAAATGCTTGCGCTAAGGCTAGTAATTGAGCATATGCAGTAGCTTGCCCGGCACCGTTTTCATTAAATGGGTCAAATGCACCACCAGCAGTAAAATCAAAGGAAGGTTTAGCTACAGGATCTGCGCCTGCACCTTCAATAGCTGCTGTTAAAAAGTCTACGTGTTGCGATTCGTGCTTAGAGATCTGTTGATAAATTGCCTCTGCTTTAGCATTGCCTGAAAGTACCCCAGAGTCTAAAGCCATTGCATAAAATTCGTCTTCAAGATATTCTAAGGTAAGTGCTAAATTAAGTACACCAACAACATCACCAGAACTACTTTGTGCCATCGCTTTATTAGAAGCGGTAGCAAGCCCAAATGGAACTGCCGCAAGTGCTGCTTTTTTACCAATGCTTCCTAACTGACCAAACATAGCCCGTCTCGAAGTCATAGGTTCTTGCATTTTATCTGTAGTAAATTCGTCTAGAAATTTTATTAAATTCATTGTAGTAAGTTTTTAATGGTTAGTAATTACGCTCCCGGATTGTTATAGGTAAACGGAGTTACGAAGAATCCGCCTGCTGCAGAAATCACTTCTTCAGGTGAAGCCGCTAAGTCTAATCCGTTGCTATCGATAATATCGTCTCCGGCAAAAGCAGTATAATCTGCGCTTCCGTTTATAATAGAGCGAATTGCCGCCGCGTGACGTGCTTCAACAGAAACAATTTTTCCTGCTAATGTAAGATACACAGCAGTCTGAATGTACTGGCCAGCACCATTGTATGCGCTTACTCCTGTGTCTTCAAGAACTCTTGCAGTTCCTAAAACAGAGTCTCTATCGCCAAAATCTACACTACTAAAATCAAATTCTAGATCAGCAGTCAATTGCTGCTCCATAGGTACATTTGCACCAATTGCAGCTTTAAAGAATTCACGGTGATTTACCTCATGATTATAAAGGTCTAATAAAATGGCTTTTTCGTCTGCTGAAGCGCTGGCATAAAAAGAACCATTAACAACATTAGTATAAAAAGCAGCCTCTAGTTGCTCTAGAGCGTATGCGTAGTTTAAAACACCAACATCACCAGTACCTAGGTCAAAGGTTCCGCCGCCCATCATATTGCCATTGTCGTCATCATCGCTACAAGCAGCTAATAATAAACTAGAACCGGCTAATGCAAGACCGCTTACTTTTAAGAAGTTTCTGCGGTTTCTACCAACAGTTTGAGTTTTTACCTCAATCAATTTTTTCTTTTTCATAATTTGAGTTTCTTTGGTTATTAATACTTATTGAAACTTACGTGGAAAAAGAGGGTAGGGTTTTCCTAATGTATTTCTTTAACAAAGATTTGGGAGTAATGCTACCAAATAGTCTATGTTTTAAGAATAATTATGGGTGTTGCGTAATGCTACATAAACACTTCATTAAGAGAAAAATGTGAAGAATATGTTGGCTTATTAGAAGAATTAAAATTTATCAATGTGATAATTGAAAATTTTAAAATAAAAAAACCGAATCATTGTAAAATCATTCGGTTTTTTGAATCTATGTGTTTTCAGTTTTTGGAGAAAGATCTTGATCAATCACATTCAAAGTCAAAATCTATGATCTCAAAGCCATAATTCTTTTTGTAGTTGAAATGCCACCATTCTGTACGAATCGTTTGAAAGCCGAAACGCGTCATTCCTTCCTGTAACAATTTGCGATTGTCTAACACTTCTTGCGGCAAAGAGGTATTGTCTATATGTGCTTCCCTTCCGAAGAAATCAAAATCAGTTCCCATGTTAAGCGGTGTGCCATCTAATTTTTCAAGACTGAGGTCAACCGCGGCTCCGCGATTGTGTACAGAGCCCGAAGTATAGGGGTTGGCAACATATTGCGCGTTAGGATAGACCGCCCACATTTTCTTTTGAGCACTTACAGGTCTATAGCAGTCGTACAAAACTATGCGATATCCTTTTTCGCAGAAATAATGATTAGCCTCCTTGAGGGCGGCTGCTACTTCAGGTCTGAGATAGCACGAAGCACAATCGTAAAAAGCTTCTTTTAAAAAATTATTGTCTGTTGCGTAGCGTATGTCGTAAGTAAAACCATCAGCGAGGGTATCAATTTTAATTAGAGGAACTTCAGCTTGCTGTGCAAATGCAAAACTTCCTAATAGAAAAAATACCGAAGCTAAATATGATTTTATCATAACAGAACTAGATTTTAAGCTTGATTTTTAAGATACTTACGTTCCATCCAGAAGGTGCCAAATGGGATTACAGAACAGATCAAAACAATAAATAGCGTTTTAAAGTTCCATTTTAATTCAAATTTTACCAGTATCGCCATAACGACATAGAGAAGAAACAAAATGCCGTGAGCCATACCAATAATCTGGTTTGGACCCGTTTGATCAAAAATATACTTCAAAGGCATTGTAACAAAAAGGATAAGAAGAAGAGAAACACCCTCTAGTATACTTAAAATCTGAAAAGCTTTAATCATTTAAACTAAATTAAAAATAGCTGCACCATAAATGGCAAAACGTACAAAACGCAGCAAACCAAATAAAAGGTAATTGATAAATGGGTATTTAATCATCCCCGCAGCCATACTGCTGATCGCAAAAGGAACAGGTAGCACAGCACCTACAATGATAAGAAATCCGCCCCATTTACGGGCATTTTTAAGATGCTTCGCCATCTTTACTTCTAAATAATCGTGTACTGCAGGAATACGCGTTGAAGCACGGCCCATAAAATAACTGATGATTCCGCCGGCATAAGATAATATCGCGATAAGTGACAAATAGAGAATAGGATCTGGCATTTTATCACTCCATGCAATAAAGATCTCCGGTGGAATAAGGCCTAAAATACTTTCTGAAATAAAAAATACGGTGAGTACCCAAAAAGGAGGGAAGGTATCGGTCATCTTGACCAGTAGCGCGTTGATATCGATAACAAAATAATGTATCGCTAATAAAGCAGCTACAAATATGATAACAGGCGTAAGTGCTTTTTTTAAACTTCCACCTATAAAAGAATAGAATCCGGTAAACTTATAGTACTGGTGTAACAGACGGATTCTTGATTTTTTCTTTGTTTTGCTCTCTTGCGCCATTAATTTTTTTGCAAATATACCGCTTGAAAAACCTGTTGAAAAATTGTTTCTGCTAATATTTTTATAAATACCCAGATTTAGCAAAATTTTAAAGAAAGCTGCGTGGGTCTTGGGCTGAATAAGCCTTATTTTTAACATATGGAGAAATTTAAAAACAAAGTCGCTCTCATTACTGGAGGGACCAAAGGAATAGGTAAAGGAGTTGCTGAAGCTCTTCTAGAATTAGGAATGAATGTAGCCATTACCAGTAGAACGCTTACCGCTGCAGAGAAAGCGGCAGAGGAACTCAACAAAAGCGGAAAAGGTAAATCGCTTGGTGTAAAAGCTGATGTGCGCTCGATGGAAAGTCAGGTGCAAGCAGTAGATGCTGTTTTAAAAGAATTTGGCCAAATTGATGTTTTGGTCGCTAATGCCGGTTTAGGTCATTTTGCCAGTATTACCGATTTGACTGCAGATGAATGGCAAGAAACCATTGACACCAACTTGACCGGAGTTTTCTATAGTGTGAAAGCTTGTCTCAACGAACTCAAGCGTTCTAAGGGGTATATTTTTACTATATCTAGTCTTGCAGGTACTAATTTCTTTGCAAATGGCTCTGCTTATAACGCAAGTAAATTTGGTTTAACCGGCTTTACCCAAGCTATTATGCTAGACCTGCGCCAGGATGATGTTAAGGTGTCAACCATTATGCCGGGATCTGTGGCGACCCATTTTAATGGTAATGAACCTTCAAAAGAAGATGCTTGGAAGATTCAAAGCGAAGATATTGGGGAGCTGGTTGTAGACTTATTGAAAATGAATCCGCGTACGTTGCCAAGTAAGATTGAAGTTCGCCCTTCAAAACCACCTAAAAAGTAAACGAAATTCTATAGCAAGAGGTTTTAAGCGTGCGACTTCAGTAGATGCACAACTTCAACTGAGATAGATTCAAAAAAATCGGGAGTGTTTTAAACACTCCCGATTTTTTTATTGGTATGGTCAAAGGGTTATGACTAAGATATAAGTTTTCAATACGATTAATGCTCTTCAGCATACTCTTGCATTGCTTCAACGTAGGCTCTTAAATCTAAACGATTGACCTTATTTTCTGGTTCAGCAAGTAAGTTTAAAAGATACAGCAAACTCTCAGCAGGACTTGAGGTCACTTCGGTTTCTTCAAACTCATCTTCATATCCTTCTACCGGCTCCTCGTCAGGAATCGCGATGTCAAAGGTTTGATATGCTTCGATATGTTCAAAAACAAGACGTATTGTTTTTGCTAATAACGGGCGCTTTTCTTCAACTGCATAGGGTCTAAGATTTTGTAAATCTTCGACAACAGTATTGGTAATAATACCATTTTGCTCAACGTCGCCTATGAGCTTGTTTATAAGTTTTATCGCTTTTGGATTCTTCAAAATGATGTTTTTTATGTTGCCACAAAGGTAACAGATTAGGTATTTTTTACTGAAAGACTTTGCTAATTTTTTTCAGTTTTAAGAGGGCATAATTGGTGTTTTTATGAGCCTTTTAAAATTAAGAGTAATACTAAGCGTATTTTTTTAAAACTTATAATCTAAATTATCAATCATGTAATTCTTAAATCAAACTTTCGATAAGCCCTTAAAATGCCTTATTTTTGCAAAATTGAACCTTAAACAAACTTCACTTTTGAGCGAAAAAGCATCAGCGCAAGATAACGGCAACGGAAAAGAACTGTATAACTATCAATTAAATGACCTTGATAAGATCTTTAATTGTATGGAGGAGGAGTCTGATGACTTCAACCTCCTGTACCAGCTGCCTACCGGTGGTGGAAAAACAGTGATCTTTTCTGAAATCGTACGTCGCTATATTAAAGAAAAACAGAAAAAAGTAGTCATTCTTACACATAGAATTGAGCTTTCTTCTCAAACTTCAAAAATGCTTAAAAGTTTTGATGTGCCTAATATGGTCATCAACAGTAAGGTTAAAACTCTTGAAGGCAACGAAGATTACATGTGTTATGT
Organism: Leeuwenhoekiella palythoae; assembly: GCF_020310025.1. Lineage (GTDB taxonomy): Bacteria > Bacteroidota > Bacteroidia > Flavobacteriales > Flavobacteriaceae > Leeuwenhoekiella > Leeuwenhoekiella palythoae. The sequence continues at coordinate 3,924,610 of NZ_CP084318.1, read as the reverse complement.
AGCGATGGTAGAAACGCTTAATAACCGTCTTCAAGATGAGCAAATTGATATCAACGATATTGGCCTTGTAATTATAGATGAGGCGCATTATAATTCGTTTAGAAAGCTATTTAGTTACTTTAAAGATGCTTTTATTCTTGGAGTGACAGCTACACCTTTAAGTTCTAACGTTAAGTTACCGATGAAGGATAACTATCGTAAGCTTATTATAGGTGAAAGTATAGGCTCTCTTATTGAAAAAGGCTTTTTGGCTAAAGCCAATATGCATACGTATGATGTAGGTTTAAAAACGCTACAAGTAGGGATCAATGGGGATTACACGGTAAAGTCTTCAGAAATACTCTATACCAACCACAGCATGCAAGAGAAGCTTCTTGCAGCGTATGAAGAACGGGCTAAGGGTACAAAAACGCTTATTTTTAATAACGGGATCAATACCTCACGCTACGTATATGAAACCTTTAGAGAGGCGGGTTATGATGTAAAGCATTTAGACAATACGCACACCAATAAAGAACGAAAGGAAATTTTAAAATGGTTTAAGAATACTCCCGATGCTATTTTAACTTCGGTAAGTATTTTGACAACTGGTTTTGATGAACCTAGCGTTGAAACCATTATTCTCAATCGGGCGACACGTTCGTTGACGCTTTATTTTCAAATGATCGGTCGTGGTTCGCGTGTTTTACCAGATAAGAAGACCTTTGAAGTTATAGATTTGGGGAATAATATGGCGCGTTTCGGGTTATGGGATGCTCCAATGGATTGGAATGATATTTTCTTATATCCTGATTTCTATCTTGAAAACTTGGTGAGCGACGAAGAAATTGAGCGCAATTTTGAATACGTGATGCCGCCTGAACTTCGTGCTCAGTTCAGTAATAGTGAGTCGATTGAATTTGATATTAAAAAGGAATACGAAGATGTTTTTGCCAAAGGTCTGAAATCAAAAGAAGCGCTTGAGCGTTCTATTGATCAGCACGCGCGCATTATTTTTGAGAATACTGAAGATGTTTTTGATGCGCGTATTCTTGCCCGCGAACTTAAAGAAGAGATTCAATACCGTATTCGCTTGTATTCTTACTGCATTATGAAGAATACTAAAAATTACAAAGATTGGTTAGAAGAAGATTATATGCGTAAATTGAGACTCAAACTGAGTCAGATGTATGCTAATATTCCGGCTCAGTAAACTACCTCAGGGCAAGCTCACGAGGATTATTTTTACATACTAATTTTTAATTTTCAGGCATTTCGATGGCTTTTGGAAAAATGTATTTTTCCCTTATCCAACGCCAAAAAGCCCCCATTCTTATGCACAGCAGGACGCGAAGCTTTTATCTGACATTTCTTTTAGTTACTACCTCTTTTTTGCTTTCTTCGGAAAGTAATGCGCAACGTGGGAATCACGAATTGGGCGGGTGGTATATGTACTTTTTTGAGACAGATTTTGGCCAAAGCAACTTTGGTATAATGGGAGATGTTCAGCATCGAAGTTTTAATGTTGCTCATGATTTTCAACAATTCATTCTACGGGCAGGTTTATCTTACAAGTTTAAGAATTCCTCTTTTAGAGCTGTAGCAGGATATTCTTTTTTCAATAGCGGAACTTTCGGCCCTAGTAATGCTCAACTCATCGAAAATCGCTTGTACCAGGATCTCATCTGGACCAATGCCTTATTTGAAGGGCGCATCGCGCTGCTGCATCGCATCAGGATCGAAGAACGCTTTATAGAAAATCAAGACTTTAGATCCCGTTACCGTTATTTTCTAAACGCAAAGCTTCCGCTGAACTCCAAAGCAATGGGACCAAAGACTTTTTTCGCCTGGACGGCTGCCGAGATATTCGTGAATGGCGAGAAAAATATAGGCAATGGCCAATCTGTAAATCTTTATGACCGAACGTGGTTATTTGGTGGTTTAGGATACCAGTTTAGCAAAAGTTTACGGTCAGAACTCTCTTATATGCGTGAAATCACCGAAAACCAGACTAAAGGACAGTTAATTTTAAGTTTTTTTCACACTTTCTAAGAATCTAAATTATAGTTTTGCCCTATGATTTTAAAAAGTAAAACTTCAAAAGCCGGAATCAGCTTATTGCTGGTCTTGGCTCTTTTTGCTTTTAAAATTGTAGATCTTCATAATTATACGGCTAAAAAAGACAGAGATTCGGGGCATTCCTATCACGAACTTTGTTTGATGGGGGACAACCATAAACAGCATTTAGATTTTGTGCTTCCTCCGGTTTTTGAGATAGAGCAGGATGAGATTTTCGTTTATCTCAAAAAGCCTCAGACTTTTAGCAACACAAAACGGTTTTTTCTTTACATAGAAAAAAACCACCTCAATAAGGCGCCCCCCGCGCTTATCAGTTAAGCTTTTTCGATAGCTTATCGTATTTCAATTGTCCACAGTGTAGTGTGCGATTCCGTGGTTATTTCATTGCGTTGTTCTTTCAATTTTAAATGAGAGTCATCCAATTGAAATTCTTAAAAATCGAGATTCTTCTTTTCTTATTTTTTAATCACCCTGATTTGGGTATTTGATCTTTTACTATGAACGTATTCCGTTTAGTGCTTTTATTAATTTTTACAGTTCAGCTTCAGGCACAAACTTGTGACTACAGCATCACTGGTGTGGTGCGTGATTTTCACGATGGAAGTGTGCTGGCAAATTCAACACTAAGCGTAAATGGGTATGATATTTACGCGCTAAGTGATTTTGATGGAAAGTACACCCTTGATGGATTGTGCGCTGGGACATACGTCATTACGATTACCCATCCAGAATGTGAAGTTGCTGAATTTACGGTGGAAGTGCAAAGGGACCTGCAACGGGATTTTAAGTTGGAACATCACACCGAAGAGCTCAACGCAGTAACCGTGCAAGGCGAAAATTTAAATCAAGGTACCATATCGGGAAGTCAAGAAGTGTTAAAGTCAGAAGTCTTAGAGCAGTACAGCAACGCCAGTTTAGGGGACGCGCTTCGGGAAGTTCCCGGAGTTTCTTCGCTGAATACCGGAAGCACAGTGGTAAAACCTGTTATTAATGGTCTACACAGCAGTAGGGTGCTGATCATAAATAATGGTACGAGAATGGAAGATCAAGAATGGGGTGTTGAGCACGCTCCCAACCTTGATATCAATGCTGCCGAAAATGTTACGGTGGTCAAAGGTGCTAGTGCATTACGCTATGGTGGTGACGCCGTAGGTGGAGTAATCGTTACCAATGCGCCGAAGGCTCCAGTAAAAGACACATTATATGGTAAAACTATTTTAAGCGGTGCGAGTAATGGAAGAAGCGTAGGACTAACCACCAGTTTATTGAAAGCTTATAAAAGTGGTTTTTATGTTCAAGGTCAGGGAACAGCCAAATATGCGGGCGATTTGCGCGCACCAGATTATGTATTATCTAACACAGGCTTGAGAGAACGCGACTTTTCGGTGGGATTCGGACTGAACAAATTCACTTACGGATTTGATGCTTACTATAGTTTCTACAATTCAGAAATAGGTATTTTAAGAGCCAGTCATATAGGTAATCTGAGTGATTTAATTCGGGCTATTAATAGCGGAGCACCTGATTACGTGCGGGATTTTACCTATGATATCAATGCTCCTAAACAAGATGTATCCCATCATTTAGCTAAACTCAGCTTTTACAAACGCTTTGAAAATGCCGGAAAGCTTAATCTGGATTATTCTTTTCAGCAAAATAACCGAAAGGAATTTGATATTCGCCGCGGTGATGATAGTGATAAGCCCTCGTTAGACTTGAGATTGACCACACATACGTTATCATCAAACTTTCTTTATGATGCCATGGCGGGGGTAAAAGCCAATTTTGGTGCAGAAGTTTCATATCAAGAAAATTTTCCAGATCCCAATACAGGAATCAGAAGACTTATTCCAGATTATGAGATGTACACTGCAGGCGTGTACGCTACCGCCGATATAGATCTTTCTCCAGATTGGCGCTTAGATGGAGGGATTAGATATGATTTTATGCAGGTAGATGCGCAGAAATATTATTTAAACAGCAGCTGGGAAAGTCGCGGGTATGAAGAGGAATTTGGTGATCTGGTGGTTAGCCGATCAGATAGTCAGCTACTTGTTAATCCTGTTTTTGATTATCATAATTTTTCTGGGACTGTAGGCGCTCGCTATCGAATCGAGCCTAACTGGGATTTAAAATTCAACTTGAGCAGTGCCTCTCGAGCTCCTAATCCTGCGGAACTTTTTAGTGATGGTTTGCACCACTCTGCAGCGATTATCGAACTCGGTGATTTGAGATTAAATCAAGAACAATCTTATAAAGCCAGTGTTGAATTTACCGGTCAAATTGATGGTTTAAGCTTTGGGATCAATCCGTATTACAACCATATTGATGATTTTATCATTATGGAACCAAGTGGATTGCAGTATACAAATAGAGGCGCTTTTCCTGTATATCAATACGGTCAGGTCGATGCACGATTGTTTGGGGTTGACTTGCGTGCCGCTTACGCTTTTAATGAAAACTTTGATCTGCAAACGGTATTCGCTTACGTAAACGGGCAGGATTTAGAACGTAATAGACCTTTGATAGATATGCCTGCACCTAATGTAAATACCACCTTTGGATTTCAAAAACCGGAATGGAATAATCTCAAATTAGGCTTACGCAATCAGAGTGTTTTAAAGCAAACGCGTTTTCCTGATAACGACTTTGAGGTTACTTATATCAATGATGCCGGCGAGCAAACCACCGAAAGGGTAGAGGTAAGTCGGACGCCAGAAGCATACAGCTTATTTCACTTAACATCATCTGTTGATTTTGACGTATTCAAACAATCTACATTAACCGTAGGCTTTTATGTAGATAATATATTAAACACCGCCTATCGTGACTACCTAAATCGTCAGCGCTATTTTGCTGATGATCTAGGACGAAACTTTAGAATTCAATTAAAATTAAATTATTAACTCCTAAATTTTTTATTTATGAAAGCAACTAAATTATTTGCACTGGCTCTTATAGCCGTAATTGGTCTTAACTCGTGTTCTTCTGACGATGATAACACGCCTGAAGAAATCAATGAAGAGGAAGTGATCACCACGATCACCGTAACCCTTGTACCACAAACCGGAGAAACCGTTACTTTAACATCAAGAGATCTTGATGGAGATGGTCCTGACGCACCCGTGATCAGTATTTCTGGAGCTTTACAAGCCGGAATGCTTTACAACGGAAGTGTATTATTAGAAAATGAAACCGAAACTCCAGCCGAAGTAATCAATGAGGAAATTCAAGAAGAAGCAGATGAACATCAGTTTTTCTTCCAAGCCTCTTCTGACTTAAATGCTGATTTTACCTACACCGATTCAGAAAATACATATCTTAACAACGGCGTTTCTAATCCAGTAGGTTTAACCTTCAATTTACAAGCAGGTACTGCTTCTTCTGGAACATTCACGATTACTTTAAGACACGAGCCTTCTAAAGATGCAGAAGGAGTGAGCGAAGGTGATATCACAAATGCAGCTGGAGAAACAGACGTTCAGGAAAGCTTTGACATCGTGATCGAATAATTTTAGACCGTGAACCAATTAATTGCCTTAGGGTTTTAGACGCTTTGGTGGTTATAAATAAAAAAAGCGCTGCAATATAATTGCAGCGCTTTTTTTATTTTCACTTTTAGGAGGTAAACTCTTATCCTAGATAAGTTTTAAGCACTTTACTTCTAGAAGTATGGCGCAATCTACGAATACCTTTCTCACGTATTTGACGTACACGCTCGCGGCTTAAATCAAACATTTCTCCAATTTCTTGAAGGGTATGAGGCTGTTCGCCACCAAGACCATAGTTTAATTTAATAACATCAGACTCTCGTGGAGAAAGTGTTTCAAGCGCACGCTCAATTTCGGTACCTAAGGATTCTTGCATTAAATCTGCATCCGGGTTAGGAGATTCACCAGATTTTAATACATCATAAAGGTTAGAGTCGTTTTCGCCTTCTTTAAAAGGTGCATCCATTGAAAGATTTCGACCTGAGTTTTTCATTGCTAATTTTACTTTAGCAACCGTCATGTCTAACTCTTTTGCGATTTCTTCAGCAGATGGTGGGCGCTCTAAGCTTTGCTCTAAATAAGAAAATGCCTTATTTATTTTACTTATCGTACCAATTTTGTTTAGAGGTAAACGCACCGTTCTTGAATGCTCAGAAATAGCTTGTAAGATCGACTGACGAATCCACCATACGGCGTACGAAATAAATTTAAAACCACGGGTTTCGTCAAAACGTTTAGCCGCTTTTACTAGACCTACGTTACCTTCATTGATCAAATCGGGTAGTTTTAAACCTTGATTTTGGTATTGCTTTGCAACAGATACCACAAAACGTAAATTAGCCTTCGTCAATCGCTCTAGCGCTACTTGATCGCCTTCACGAATACGTTGTGCCAACTCGACCTCCTCATCAGCAGTAATCATATCGAGCTTACTTACATCTTGTAGATAGGTGTTTAAAGATTTTGATTCCCGATTGGTTACCTGCTTGGTGATTTTGAGTTGTCTCATATAAAATTTATTTGTTAAAAGTAAATAGGACGTATTATAACATGGATAAATTTAAAATCAAATTAAAATACCAATTTTATGATATTTTTAGCATTTATCCACTAAAATTATATTATTCCCAAAAAATGAGGAACATCCTAATTCTCCTCATCATTTTTCTTTTTCCTTTTCAAGAACGAAAAAAAGCCTCCGCTAGTATTCTCTTCTTCAACTTCTTCCGTTTCATCTATTGCTTCATCGCTAATAACAGGTTCTTCTTCTGTTCTGATGATAGCACCGTTATCGTCTAGATAAACTTTCTTTATAAATTTTTGTTCTTGTCCGTTGAAAATGGACTCAAAAAATTTAGTAACTCTAGAAGTGCTGTCTTTAACAATAGGAGCACAGCTTAGCGCTTCTCTCACTTCAGCGCTTGGTGCCTTAAAGCGTTGCTTAGTCAATTCAGCATAAGTGGTATCCTGATTGAGTTGCTGCATAAACTTTGCGTAAATAGGTAATGCAGAATTTGCACCGGCACCCAAACCTGTACTGCTAAACCCAATTCTGTAATCATCATTACCCACCCAACTTACCGCAACCATATACGGTGTAAGGCCTACAAACCAGCCATCTTTATTGTCTTGAGTGGTCCCGGTTTTACCTGCGATGTCATTTTTTAGCTTATACGTATACCTTAGTCGGGTTGCAGTACCTTCACTTACAGTTCCGCGCATCATTTCTATCATGGCTTGTCGTGTAAAGTTGCGCATCACTGCTTTTTCAGGAACTTCAGGCTCAAATTGGGCAATGGTTTTACCCGCCCGATCAACGATTTTAGTAATGTAATACGGCTTCATAGGTCTTCCGCCATTTACAAAAGAGGTGTAGGCCGAAGCCAGATCACGCATTTTTATTTGCGCCGTACCCAAAGCTAAAGATGGTACTTGAGGAAGCTTAGAAGAGATTCCCATCCTACGCGCTTGGTTGATCACTTTGCGTATTCCTACATCAATAATCACTTTTACAGCAACCGTATTGATCGAATTACTCAGCGCTCCTTTAAGAGAATAGGAAAGATCTTCACCTTCACCACCGGCATTTGCCGGCGACCACTCTTTATTATTAAAATAATAAATTTCCTGAGCGCCGTCGTAGTAGGTGCAAGGATCCATCTCTTGTTCTAGAGCAGTAGTGTAAACAAAAGGCTTGAATGTAGAACCTACCATACGCTCACTTTGACTCACGTGATCGTATTTAAAGTTCTCAAAATCGATTCCGCCTATATACGCAAGAACGCCACCTGTTTGTGGGTCTAAAGCCACAAAACCACAATTGAGCAATGATAAATAATGTGCTAAGCTGTCTTTAACCGAAATATCTTGTGTGGTCTCGTCTGTATTCCAATCAAAAATTTTGCGTTTTTGCTTGAGGTTGAGCGAGTCCTCTAATGCTTCAGGCGAAATACTATCTTTTACTAAACGTTGGTAATACGGAAGTTTTTTAAGACTTGGTTCTAATACCGAAGCACGTTTCCACGGGGCGTAATTTCCGTAAGCTTTCTCATATTGTGCTTGAAGCGCTGCCATATGTTCCCGCATTCCTGCTTCGGCATATTGCTGCATGGTTTTGTCTAAGGTGGTATGTATGGTTAAACCATCTTGATACAGGTCGTATGAAGAGCCGTCTTCCTTCTTATAATTTTTCAAAAGGTCTTGCGCTTCGCGACGAATAAGTTCTCTAAAATACGGTGCAACACCCAGATCTGTTCGCTTTTGATAACTCAACACAATGGTGTCGCGTTCCATCCCCACAGTGTCTCGAGGTTGCAGGTAGTTATAACGCAACATCTGATTGATAACCACATCGCGACGTTTTTTAGCACGATCAGGATAAACTCTGGGATTGTAACTGTTATTCGCCTTTAATGTTCCCACCAATATAGCAGCTTCATTGAGCGTTAAATTTTCGGTGTCTTTATTAAAAAATTTCTGACTGGCACTTTCTATTCCATAGGTGTTGTCAGGAAATGGAACAGTGTTGAGATATAAGTTGATGATCTCATCTTTGGTATAAACATCTTCTACACGCTGCGCGATGATGAACTCCTTGAACTTTGATATTACCAAGTTGAAAGCCCCTGATCCTCGTCTTCCGTAGATGTTCTTTACCAATTGTTGCGTGATGGTGCTTCCACCTCCGGAGGAATCATCTTGCATTAACAAGGTTTTAAAAAATACACGCATTAAACTCACTTTGTCAACGCCATCGTGTTTGTAAAAGCGAGCATCTTCGGTAGCAATAAGCGCATTTTTTAGATGGGAAGGAATCTCATCAAAACCTATAGGGCGGCGGTCAAAAATATAGTATTTACCTATTACTTTTCCATTACGATCAACAAGTTGAGTAGCAAGCGATTGTTCTAGGTGACTTAATTCATATTTTGAAGGAAGTGATCCCCAAACTCCAACATAAATACTGAAGAAAAATAAGGAGAATAAGAAGAAGAGCGACCCTAAACCTAAGAGTGGATAGCGCACCCACTTTTTCTTAATTGCTGAATTGAATTTTAGGGTTGCAAAGCGAAATCCTATTTCTATGTATTTTAAAGTTTTTACAAAAAACTTTAGCGCTTTACTTTTTAATTCGGTCAGATTGCTATTTCCTAGGGGATTTTTCATAAAGAAACAAATGTACATGTATTTTATGCCCTCATCTATATAGGTTTAGATTAGTTTAACAACTATTTTAAGGATTTGCTGTAACAAAAAATGACCTTGTGCGTCTTACTTGTATAACATCAATCAAGAAGTTCTTTTAAATTATGAATTGTGTTGAAACTTCGTTCAGGCTTGGTCTGAATGGTGCTTCAAATCGATTGGCGAAATACATCCTCAGGATGTGTTGTTGCCGGTTTAAATCTACATTCTAATTTATATATCAATCACAAAACGAGCGGTTATCTGATTCTTTTAGATAGCTGCTTTTTTTATTGGCGTTCTTCAAGAATTAGTATCGCTAAAGTTTATTTATCACGATTCTTTCCTGAAGTTTGCTATACTACATTTATAACAAGGTTGATAGGAGTAAGGTTGCGGCGACGCATAGAATGATAGACAGAATACCACCTATTATAAAAAAGTGCTTAAAACGGTAGATTCCCAGATTGTATATTAGTGTATTGGTTTGATAACCTACCGGAGTAAAAAAGCTGAAGTTTGCCGCAAACATCACAGCGAGTATAAATGGCTTGGCCGGTAGATCAAGACCTGCTGCGACTGAAATGGCTATGGGAGCCATGATTACCGCAGTAGCATTGTTAGAAATACTACCGCTCAAGATCATCGTGATCATAAATAAAGCAGCGAGAATAAACAGATTATTCTTTCCGTCAAAAAGGTTCAAGAGCTGTTCAGAGAGCCAAAGATCTGCCCCGCTATTGGTCATCGCCACACCTAACGGAATCATCCCGGCAAGTAGAAAGAAAATTTGCCAGTCTACCTTATGATAAATCTTGTTCATCTCAAGACTATTGGTTGCCAAAAGCAAACCAATTCCCGTAAGTGAACTCGCTAAAATGCTGAGCAATCCTGAAGCAGCCATCGTTACCACAGCCACTAAAATGGCTGCCGTGATATACATTCTCTTTGGATTTTTAGTATTTGAAGATTCGTGCATTTTTAAGATCACAATCCCTTCAAGGCGCTCTAAAGTATTGAGTTCGGTTTGTGTGATCTCTAAAAGAATACGATCGCCGGGCTTGATGCGAATTTGATTTAAATCTTTCCTGATCAGACGCTCTGTGGTATTTCTGATGTTTTTGCGCTTTTTAATGGCGATCGGTAGTGCACCTTCTAATTTGAGTCTTTTAAGGTTGTTAAGCGTATTCCCTATAAATGCTGATCCCGGAAGCACTAGAACTTCAACCAGCTGAATTTCTTGTTTATCCCGTTTGGTATCTGATTTGTCCTTGTCGGCTACTTTGGTATCTTCAGTTTGTTCCTTTTTACTTCTTAAGGCGCGTTGTGTAAGATGCTCTTCAGCGGAAATTCGTTCTATATTTTCCAGATCAGCCATAACAACAAGCCTATCGTTTTCAGCAAGAGTAATGTATTTCCCCGGAGCATTGGTAACTACGCGATCGCGTATGAGTTTCAGAAGCGTAACATCTGTGTCTTTAAATAAAAAGGTGTCTTGAATGGCTTTACCTATCAAAGGAGAATCGCCGTTAATGGTAAGTGTGGTAATTAGATTATCGATCTCATAATCTGTTTCTAATCCTTCAGAAACATTTTTTTTCGGTAGAAATTTTGATCCAATAGTTACTACAACCACGCCAATGAGTAGAAAGATGACACCAAACCAAGCAAATTCAAAAAAGCCTAATTTTTCCACACCGCGATTCTGCGCAACAGAATTGACAATTAGGTTGGTAGAGGTTCCCATCAGCGTGCAGCTTCCGCCTAAAATACCTGCGAAAGAAACCGGTAATAACAATTTCCCCGCAGCAACGCCATAACGCTCAGAAAGTTGAAAAATGATTTTGATAAATACAATTACCACGGCAGTAGTGCTAATAAACGAGCTGATACTTGCCGTAATGATCATAAATGTTGGGATCAGCAATATAAGCGGGATGATGCTCAAGCGTTGCAAACCTCTTGTAAACCAGGCAATCACTCCATTGTCTTCAAGCGCTACGGCAATGATCATCAAGGCAAGAACGGTAATGGTCGCTGTGTTTGAGAATCCGCTAATACCTTCTTCCGGAGTAACCAGTCCGGTAAGCATTAAAGCGATAATGATGAATATCGCTATTTTATCTACTGGAAATAATTCAGTTACAAAAAGGAAAATGGTTATTCCTAAAATGATAAAAACTTCAATAATTGCAAGATCCATAAATGGTGTTAAGAATAAGGTCTAAATTTAGTGGGAAAGAACACAGCATCTTGCCAAATATTCTATAAACAATTATAGATTTGATGGGAAAACAATTGCTAGTAAATCTATAAATTAAGGCTGAAATGGCCACAATTAGCTATGTATAAAGTCTTAAGGAAGCATTTGGAGCGTGTTATTGAAATTTCAGATCAAGAATTTGATGAATTCTGTAGTTTATTAGTGCTTCGGAAACTGCGTAGAAAAGAACTTCTAATTCGTCCCGGGGATCGCGTTACTTCAGAATTCTATGTAGTTTCGGGGTGTTTACAAGCGTTTCATACTTCAGAAAATGGCGATCAATCTATTTTGCAATTTGGAATCGAAGATTGGTGGGTGAGTGATTTTGAAGCTTTTTTTAATGAAACACCAGCACGTTTAAGTGTAAGTTGTATTGAAGATTCAACGGTGCTAGAATTGAATAAAGAAATGCTCGAAGAACTTTACAAGCGTATTCCCAAGTTTGAGCGATTTTTCAGAATTAAACTCACAAAAGCTTTTGTAGCGCTCTATTCACGAATTCAAAACGGTTTAGAAAAAAACAGCACCACGCGATATCTGGAATTTTGTGAGACTTATCCGCATATAGAACAGCGCGTACCTAATTATAAAATTGCCAGTTATTTGGGGATTAAGCCAGAATCGCTAAGCCGCATTCGAAAAGAGCTTGCAGAAAAGGAAGCTAGTATTAACAAGGCTTAACAACATTAGTAGATTCTTAACAGCAAAGCATAACATAGGTCAATGAAATCAAAATAGGTGTATTTGTAGCTTTACAAAAACAAAAATTATTATGAGTTTAAAGAACAAAAATATTATAGTAACGGGAGCTTCTAGTGGAATAGGTGAAGCTACGGCCAAAAAATTAGCTGCAGCCGGCGCTAATGTTGTAATCACAGCGAGACGTACCGAGCGTTTGAATGAATTGAAAGAAGCAATTGAAAAAGATGGTGGAAATGCACTTGCGATCACTGGAGACGTTACCAGTAAAAAAGATTGGAAAAGCATAGTAGAGCAAACCCATAAGACTTTTGGAAAAGTGGATGTCTTGGTAAATAACGCCGGACTGATGCCTTTATCCTTTGTTGAGAATCTAAAAACTGATGAATGGGATAAAATGGTAGATGTTAATATTAAGGGAGTGCTTAACGGAGTTGCTAGTGTAGTTCCTGATATGAAAGAGACAAAAGCGGGTCACATTATCAATATTTCATCTGTTGCAGGTAGAAAGATTATGCCGGCAGGAGCAGTGTACTGTGCTACCAAATATGCAGTAAGGGCGTTAAGTGAAGGTATTAGATTAGAAATGGGACCGAAGTATAACACTAAGGTAACTTCTATTGAGCCTGGTTTTGTAGCGACAGAACTGACCAATACGATCACAGACGACGATGTAAAAGATATGATGTCTCAATTTGAAGATTTAACTCCGTTACAAGCGAGTGATATTGCAGATTCTATTTATTACGCATTGACGCAGCCAGAACATAGTAGTGTCAATGAAATTTTGATCAGACCAACTAATCAAGATTTATAAGATCTGAGATCATAACCTGTTGAATAAGTAAGAAGTCCGGCGCAAGTCGGACTTTTTTTATAGTGATGGTGCAAATTATAATTGCTGAAGCTACCTAAAAATAATTATTGGTATGGAACGGATGTGATGGGTTAGAATAACTAGCAGATAAAGGCAATATTAAAAAGCCCAAGTAGCCCTAAAATCAAAGCAATAAGACCAATAATTACCCGATACGGATTTAATACACCGGCGGCTTTATTGAAGAAGTTTTGAAGTGAAGGGTGATTTTCAAAAGTGCCTCCTAGAAGTGCTAACCCGGCCAATACCGCTACGATATCTCTAAAAGTACAGAAAGGCCTGAACAAGAACCAAATCCCTAAAATCAAAGCTATGCCGCCAATAACAGCTGCAAATGGTTTTAGAGCATCGGCGATTTTAGCAAAAAGTTGCGTACTACCGTCCCATTTATCTAAGGTATTAATAGCAAGTAATATTCCTGCACAAATAAGGGCAAGTTCATAAAGAATTATCATTGTACAGCTGTGTTAGTTTATCAAAGTCGTTAGCGGGTTCAAGAGCGTTTTGCTCTCGTATAAAGTTAACGGCTTCCAATAAACTATCAAAAGAAAAAATATCGCCTTTGTAGAAAAAACGTTCAATAACCAGATTGTATATAGCTGTTTTTCGATAGGTGACTACTGCAAATATTTTAAAGAGTTGACGCTCATTTAAGAATCTTAGCCAATCTTGAGGTTTGATGGCATAATCATGTATTCGGTTTGAGATATAATTGATTTGACCACCAGTACCATAAAACTGTTGACCTACACGTATTACTTCCGAAGCTTTGTTCCAGTCAAAAAGTTCACCTTCATTTATTTCTGAAATAATGAAGTTGTCAAAAAAGTAAAAAGTACCAAAACTAAAGCGATGTTCTTCACGTATAAAATCAATTAAAGGGGAGTCTTCAACACGCATAGATTAAATTTTTCTTTTTAAAGTAGAAAAAATACGAGGTTTCCGAAAACGTTTAACTAATTAATACGTTTTACTTCTAAAAAAAACCGCCCTAAGGCGGTTTTATACAAGTAATTAGATTTTAAGGCTTAGTCCGTGCTGCTTACCATAGATAAAAACTTATCTAAGTTTGGCAGAATGACAATGCGTGTACGTCTGTTTTTTGCGCGATCTTCTTTAGTTGCGTTATCTACTAGTGGTAAATAGCTACTACGACCGGCTGCAATAAGTTTGGATGGATCTACATCATATTTATCTTGTAGCTCTCTGATGATTGCTGTAGAACGCTCTACAGAAAGTTCCCAGTTATCTTTGATATAAGCTCCAGGTTTTACCGTTTGATCATCGGTGTGGCCTTCTACCATCACCTCAATTGCCGGCTCAGAATTGATAACATCAGCTAAACGTTGTAACAAACCGTCTGCTTTGTTGCTCACGCGATAACTTCCGCTGTTAAAAAGAAGCTTGTCAGAAACATTGATCATTACTACAGTTTCGTCAATATCAACTTGAATATCTTCATCTTCTCCTACCGAATTGTCTAAATTCTTTTTAAGGTTATAGGAAATAGCCAAGTTCATAGAATCTTCCAAACTTTTAGCCTGAGAAAGTTCGTTTTGATCTACATTTCTTAAGGTCTGGCGCATTTTGTCTTTTGTGCTTTCAGACATAACAGCTAGATTCTCTACCAGATCAAGCTTTTGATAATTATCATCTCTAAGTGAATTAATTTTGCTGTTGTAGTCAGCAACACGGTTTTCTATAGCGCTGTATTTAGCTTCAAGTTCTTCTTTTTCAACTTGAGTTTTAGTAAGTGAAACTCGTGTATTATCGTATTTAGTTTCTAATTCTGTGTATTTCTTTTTAGAAACGCACGATACAGTAAGTATAGTCGCACCTACTAGTGCAACAGTATTCATTGTTCTCATTTTTCATAAATTTAGTTAGACTTTAATAACAGAGGCGCTCTAAATTTATTTTTTTGAGAATGCTATAATTCTGTTAAAACGAAAATTACAAAAAGATGTAAATCACTAAAAAAGTCCGTAAACAGTACTGTTTACGGACTTTTAATATTATTACTTACGGGAGCCGATTAAGGAAAAGTTTCCGGAGGCTCACCTCAAATTTAATGCTTGTATTCAACTAATATTTCTCGGACTTGGTTGCCCTGAGGTAGTTTATTTAATATCTACAACCTCAAGCTCAAAGATCAAGTCTTGTCCTGCAAGTGGGTGATTTGCGTCGATCACGATACTTTCGTTGCGTACTTCGGCAACACGTAATTGACGCTCAGTACCGTCAGGATTTTTAGCAACTAATCCCATCCCTACTTGAGGATCAATTTCCTGCGGAAGGTCTGCCTTTGGTACTTCTTGAAAAAGATCTTTACGAACTTCACCATAAGCTTCAGCCTCAGGAATCGTGATCGTTTTCTTTTCGCTTACTGTCATATCAATTAGGCCTTTTTCAAAACCTGGAATGATCTGACCTTGACCCAATTGAAACTCAAGCGGTTGCTTATCTACCGAACTGTCAAAAATCTGACCATTGGTTAATTTTCCGGTATAGTGTACTTGAACCGTATCGTTATTTTTTACTGAACGTTGTGTATTTTTTTCCTGTGTTTCCATAGTGCGGAAGCTATAAAACAGAGGAGGCAATACCTAAGCAATTTTGTTAAAATAAAAATTTTTACGAGTTCAAAAAAGAAAAGCATCAAACCTTTACGATTTGATGCTTTGTGCTTGATTTTATTTAGAAATTAGGACTTCGCTTTTCTGATCTTTATCACTTTTGAGATCACAAAATAAGCCACCAGTGCAATAATAAAGTAAATAAAGTAGGAAACCGGCTTGCCATCACCACCTACGGTAGTAAATAAACGTTCCCAACGAATTTTTTCCATAATTCCGGTACCATTGCTATCCCAGCTAAACCAGATGAATACCGGTTTACCTACAATATGATTTTCAGGCACAAAACCCCAGAATCTACTGTCTTCACTATTGTGACGGTTGTCACCCATCATCCAGTAATAATCCTGTTGAAAGGTGTATTCTGAAAGGGGGTCTCCATTAAGCAGCACTTGATTTCCTTCTACTGAAATTTCACGTACTTCTCCCATTTCTTCACCTTCATAAACTTCGATAAGACGTTTGTAAAGCGGAAGGTTTTCCACAGAAATAGGTGTGGTAGTACCTTTCTTTGGAATATACACCGAAGCGATCTGATCTCTATTTCCTAAGCTGGCATTTCCTTTAGGAAAGATTGAATGATCTTTTTGGTCAGTTCCGGCGATAAGTTTTTCTAAAGAAGCAACATTAGGATGATTGCGGAAGCGCTCGGCATTTTCAGCAGTAAGTGCTTGTGTAAAAAATTGGGTTGAGTTATAAAATTTCAGATTACTGATCTTATATTGATCGTAAAGATTTTTTGCGTTGAATCCGCCGCCTTTTGCGGTTCCTTGATAGCTGTATTGCAGTTGAGCCCGACCCGGCAGTTCTAACGGATTATTATTAACATAAACCTTGCCGTCTACAACTTTTAAACTATCCCCCGGAAGTCCTACCGCGCGCTTTACATAATTAGATTTTTTATCAATGGGTTTGTGATAATACTTACCGTCATCTAAGCCATAAAAGCGATTCACCGTATCTACCGGCCAACTAAACACCACAATATCACTGCGCTCAATATCCTGAAATCCCGGAAGTCTAAAATAGGGGAGATGTGGCTTATCTAAATACGATTTTATCCCCAACCCCGGAATGGTGTCGTGAACCATCGGGAAGCTAACAGTGGTCATTGGCGTACGCGCACCGTAATGAAATTTACTTACAAAAAGAAAATCCCCAATCAGTAAAGTACGTTCTAAAGATCCCGTAGGTATCGTAAAAGGTTGCATTACATAAGTGTGCACAATGGTCGCAGCAACTACGGCAAAAAGTATAGAGCTTACCCATTCTCCAAATGCACTTTTAGCAACTAGAGAACGCTCTGTTTTATAGGTTACGGGCGTCCCATAGTTTAAATAATATAGGTAAAAGCCTAGCGTAACGATCACCAGTAGCGTATCGGTTGTTGAGTTTTTATCAAAGCTACGCGCTGTTTCAACCCAGATTACAGGAAACATAATGAGATTAACAATGGGTATAAACAATAAAATGGTCCACCATTTAGGGCGACCAATTATTTGCATTAACACGATCGCATTGTAAACAGGAACGATTGCTTCCCAAGCTTGACGTCCTGCTTTTTTATAGAGTTTCCAGGTGCCTAAAAAGTGGATTACCTGAACCAACAGGAAAAATAAAAACCATTGCATCATTGTCATGGGTCTACGAGTTTTGTTGTATCTGTCTGTGTTTTACGTGTGATGTTACGGTTATGATAGATTCAAAACATCTTTCATACTGTACACGCCGGTTTTGTCTTTAAGCCATTCTGCTGCGATGATTGCACCTAAAGCGAATCCATTTCGGTTATGTGCTTTATGTTCAATGGTGATTTCATCTACTTGGCTTCCGTAATTGATGATGTGTGTTCCAGGAACTTCACCTTCACGCTCTGCTTTGATTGATATCTTATCATTTTCTTCAGCATCAAGAACCCAATCTGTTTTATCAGAGTGTTCTAAAATACCTTCAGCAAGAGTTATAGCGGTTCCGCTAGGAGCATCCAACTTGTGAATATGGTGCACTTCGGTCATCGAAACATTGTAGTCTTTAAGACCCTGCATCATTTTAGCAAGCTGTTTATTAAGTTCAAAAAAGATGTTTACGCCTACGCTAAAATTTGAAGCGTAAATAAAACCACCATTATTCTTCTTGCAAAGTGTGACCATCTCATCATAGTGATCAAGCCAGCCGGTAGTCCCGGAAACCACAGGAACATTAGCATTCAGACACGCCGAAATGTTAGCAACGGCAGCCGTTGGCACACTAAAATCAATGGCAACTTCGGCACCATTAAAATCATAATCATCATTGGCGTCAATGGTTTTTACGATCTCGTGACCACGTTCTTGTGCAAGTTTTTCAATGGTTTTTCCCATACGGCCGTAGCCAAGAAGGGCAATCTTCATAATCTAAAAAGTATAAGTTATACGCATCCCAAAAGTGTTTGAGAAGTCAAATTCGTTGCGTTCCATAAAAGGGGCGAAGCTCAGCCGATCTTCAACCTCATACTGAGAGAGATGAGCATCAACATTGGCTTCTAAGATCTGCAATACATAAAGACCTGCGGAAATTAAAATCGCAAGTTCTTTATTTCTGCGGTAAAAATCCTGAGCGCGCAGCAGCTGATCTTCGGTAAACAATTCGGTGGTATTGCCGTCTTCATCTACGATTGTAAATTCATCAATTCTACCGGCAATACGGTCTTTATACGCGCTTCGATACTGCTGAAAAAGGTCGTGATTATACACTGCAATACCTACACCTGTACCTAAAGCTCCATAAACAATAGGGATCTTCCAGTAATCTTTATTGTAGGCTTGACCCAAACCGGGAAGAACAGCAGCATAAAAAGCGGCCTTGGCCGGTTTTAATGCGTCGTATTCTTGAAACGCGGCGTCTATTTCTTCAGCTTCGATCTGAGGTTCTTCTTCAGGGGTTTCCTGACTGAAACTGAAACTGAAAACCAGTAGGGCGGCAAGAATTATAAGTTTATTCGGCACCAGATATTAATTTTTTTAATCGCTTGAAATCTTCTTCTGAAGAAAACGGAATAATTAGTTTTCCATTGCCTTTTGAAGCTACTTTAATATCTACTTTAGCCCCAAAATAAGAAGCAAACTCTTTTTTTCCTTCCTGAATAAATTCAGGCACTTTGGTTTTTACCGGAGTAGCTTTACCAGATTTTTTTCCTTCTTTATAATTCTTTACAAGCGCTTCTGTGGCTCTAACCGATAAAGAATCCTGAATAATTTTTTCATAAATATCGAGTTGGTCTGAAGTATTCTCGATATTGATCAACGCACGCCCGTGACCCATAGAAAGAAAACCGTCACGCATACCGGTCTGGATGATCGGGTCTAATTTCAACAAACGCAAATAGTTAGCAATTGTAGATCTGTTTTTACCTACACGCTCGCTCATTTGCTCTTGAGTCAGGTTGATTTCTTCAATTAAACGCTCATAAGAAAGTGCGATCTCAATAGGATCAAGATCTTCTCGTTGAATATTTTCAACAAGTGCCATCTCAAGAGATTCTTGATCATTGGCGATACGTATGTATGCAGGGACGGTCTCAAGACCAACTAATTTTGAAGCTCTAAAACGGCGTTCCCCAGAAACCAGCTGATATTTACCAAACTCAATTTTACGTACGGTAATGGGTTGAATAACCCCAAGTTCTCTAATAGAGCTTGCTAACTCTTTTAAAGCATCTTCATTAAAACTGCTTCTAGGCTGAAACGGGTTAACTTCTATATTTGCGAGTTCGAGCTCTACAATATTACCAACAACTTTATCAGCGCCTTTGTCTCCGGCAGCTTTAATATCATTTTCCGGATCTTTCAAAAGTGCCGAAAGTCCTCTTCCCAAAGCTTGTTTTTTAACTGCCTTAGCCATAGTTATGCATCATTTTTTGTGATTATCTCCTGAGCTAAACTTAAGTAATTCGCTGCTCCTTTACTGCCGGCATCATAATTAATAATGCTTTCCCCATAACTAGGAGCTTCGCTCAGGCGTACATTTCGTTGAATGATCGTATCAAATACCATCTCATCAAAATGCTTTTGTACCTCTTCAACAACTTGATTAGAAAGGCGTAGACGTGAATCAAACATGGTTAGTAAAAGCCCCTCAATATCTAAAGATGAATTGTGTATTTTTTGAACACTCTTAATTGTGTTTAAAAGTTTACCTAATCCTTCTAATGCAAAATATTCACACTGAATAGGAATGATCACAGAATCTGAAGCAGTAAGTGCATTTAGCGTTAAGAGCCCTAAAGACGGCGCACAGTCGATTAAAATATAATCGTAGGTGTCTTTAAGATGTCTAATAGCGCGGGCTAACATATACTCTCGTTGATCCATATCAACCAATTCGATCTCGATTGCCACCAAATCTATATGCGCTGGAATCAAATCTAGATTAGGAGATTCGGTTTTCATAATGGTTTCTTCAGCCTTACTAGAATGTTCCAGCAGCTGGTAGGTACCCATTTCTATCGTCTCAACATCTATACCCAATCCTGAGGTAGCATTGGCTTGCGGATCTGCATCAATTAAGAGTACTTTTTTTTCAAGCACGCCCAGTGAGGCTGCGAGATTTACAGAGGTCGTAGTTTTACCTACACCACCTTTTTGATTAGCAATAGCTATTATTTTGCCCATAGATTATATTGAGGTATTGTTGTGCGAAAATACGATTTATAACCCGCAATAAAAATGCTTTTTGTTAACAGGTTTCAATTGGTTTTTGTACAAAACTCATGAAAACATTGGTCAAAAAGGTAAAACCTTGCCATTCTTTTAATTACTGCAAATGCGCTTTAATAGGAATAAAAATCCTTTGATTTTATCACCACTTCAATAGCCACCAAGATGCCTTGTGGCAGTTGGACGATTTTTGGTTTGGTCTATCTTTTTTTATTAAGGACGAAAACTCTTAAGACTTGTTGCGCTTGGCTTTAACCATAGCTTCCAATTGGTCCCATAATTCTTCGGGAATATCTTGTAGTAGGTTGAATTGCCCTGCACCTTCTAACCATTCACCACCATCAATAGTGATGACTTCACCATTTATATAGGCCGAAAAATCAGAAGCCAGATAAGCTGCCAGATTAGCCAATTCTTGATGATCGCCCACGCGTCTCAGAGGTACTTTTTTTGAAAGATCAAATTTCTCTGCAAGATCTCCCGGAAGTAAGCGCTCCCAAGCACCTTTAGTAGGGAAGGGGCCTGGTGCGATCGCATTTGATCGAATGCCATATTTTGCCCATTCTACAGCGAGCGAACGCGTCATCGCCAAAACACCGGCCTTTGCTGTTGCGCTTGGCACTACATAAGCAGAGCCCGTCCAGGCATAGGTAGTGACGATATTCAATATGGTTTTGTTTTCTTCTTTTTTATCAATCCAATGTTTTCCAAAAGCCAACGTGCAGTTTTTACTTCCTTTTAAAACAATATCAATAACCACGTCAAAAGCATTTGCCGAAAGTCTTTCGGTAGGAGAAATGAAGTTCCCTGCGGCATTATTCAAAAGGACATCAATACTCCCAAAACGGTCTAAGACCGCATCACGCATCGCAACGACTTGCTCATAATCGCGTACATCGCATTGCACCGGAAAACAAGTGCCGCCTGTTTCTGATTCTAGGGCTTCAGCAGTAGTTTGCAGCTTTTCTAGATTTCGTGAAGTTATAGCAACCTGAGCGCCCAATTCTAGAAAGTATTTGGTCATTGCCTTGCCTAAGCCACTTCCGCCACCGGTTACTACAATCGTTTTTCCTTGAAGCGCATCGTCGCGCAGCATTTTATTTTTAAAATTCATAGCATTTATGATTTAAGCGTGTTAGTCTTCAAAAGTTTTTAGCAGAATTTCTAAGATTGAAATCGCCGCTTCACTAATTTTTGATCCGGGTCCGAAGACAGCAACTGCACCTGATTGAAATAGAAACTCATAGTCTTTACGTGGAATCACACCTCCTACAATTACCATAATATCTTCGCGATTTAATTGCTGTAACTCTTTGATTACTTGCGGTACGAGAGTTTTATGTCCGCCGGCTAATGAGGAAACGCCTAAAATATGCACATCGTTTTCTACGGCTTGTTTGGCGACTTCTTTAGGAGTTTGAAACAGCGGAGCGATATCTACATCAAAACCTACGTCAGCATAGCTTGTGGCAACGACTTTAGCCCCGCGGTCGTGGCCGTCCTGTCCCATTTTTGCGATCATTATACGCGGGCGACGCCCTTCTAAAACGGCAAACTCATCAGCTAACTGTTGGGCTTTTTTAAAAGCTTCATCATTTTTAATCTCTTTGCTATACACTCCACTAAATGATTTGATCTGTGCCTTGTAGCGCCCAAAAACGGCTTCAAGTGCAGCAGAGATTTCTCCCAAAGTAGCGCGTTTTCGGGCAGCCTCTACAGCTAAAGTTAATAAATTACCTTGTTCTGATTTTGCACAATCGGTTAGCGCTTGGAGTGCTTGAGTTACCGCTTTTGTATCTCTCGAACTCTTAACACTTGCGAGACGTTGCAGTTGGTTTTCTTTTACAGCCGCATTATCAACTTCTAGAGTTATGAGTTCATCTTCTTGATCTAAGGCAAATTTATTGACCCCTATGATCACATCTTTTCCGCTATCAATTCGGGCTTGTTTACGTGCAGCAGCTTCTTCTATTCGAAGCTTCGGAATCCCTTTTTCTATGGCTTTGGTCATTCCGCCAAGGGCTTCAACTTCTTGAATAAGATCCCACGCTTTGTGTGCTATTTTTTCCGTTAATTCTTCAACATAATAGCTTCCCGCCCAAGGATCAACTGTTCTGGTGATCGCTGTCTCTTTTTGAAGATAAAGCTGCGTATTTCGTGCGATACGCGCCGAAAAATCGGTGGGTAGAGCAATAGCTTCATCTAAAGCATTGGTGTGTAAACTTTGAGTTCCGCCAAAAACTGCTGCTGCTGCCTCAATGGTGGTTCGCGCCACGTTGTTAAACGGATCCTGTTCGGTTAAAGACCAACCACTGGTTTGGCAATGCGTTCTTAATGAAAGGGATTTTGGATTTTTAGGGTTGAATTGCTTTACGATCTTCGCCCAAAGCATTCGCGCTGCCCGCATTTTTGCGATCTCCTCAAAATGCTGCATTCCTATTCCCCAAAAGAAGGAGAGGCGCGGAGCAAAATCATCGATTTTTAAACCGGCGTCAATTCCGGTTCTAATGTATTCCAGTCCGTCTGCCAGGGTGTACGCCAATTCAATTTCAGGAGTAGCACCGGCTTCTTGCATATGATATCCAGAAATGGAGATGCTGTTGAACTTAGGCATATTTGCTGAAGTGTACTTGAAGATATCAGAAATAATGCGCATTGACGGTGCAGGAGGGTAGATGTACGTATTTCTTACCATAAACTCCTTAAGAATATCATTCTGAATGGTGCCCTGAAGATGTTCCGTAGAAACGTCCTGTTCTTCAGCTGCCACGATATAAAAAGCCAGAATAGGAAGCACCGCACCGTTCATCGTCATCGAAACACTCATTTTATCAAGCGGAATCTGATCAAAAAGCAACTTCATGTCTTCAACGGTATCGATGGCAACACCGGCTTTCCCCACATCACCTTCTACGCGCTCGTGATCGCTGTCATAGCCACGATGTGTTGCCAGATCAAAAGCTACAGAAAGCCCTTTTTGACCGGCCTTCAAATTGCGGCGGTAAAATGCGTTGCTTTCTTCTGCTGTTGAAAAACCCGCATATTGTCTGATCGTCCAGGGTTTGCGCACATACATCGTACTGTAAGGTCCTCGCAAATATGGTGGAATTCCAGCGGCGAAATCAAGGTGTTCCGGAGCTTTATGTTCAGGGCGTATATTCTTAACAGATTCGGCCGTGAACGTATCGTTGAAGCTTAGATGTTGAAGGTTTTTTCTACTCATCTTTTAATCTTTTTTGTTCCAACTGTTCGGCAAGTCGTTTAGGAATAATGGGCTCGAGTAGGGTTTTACGCGGATTGATCTTTACAAAGGGATAAAGTTCGAGTTCATCGTTCATTTTATCGATGCTGTTGACATAAGCATTTGTGCCTACTAAAATCTTTTGCTGATCATCAAAAGCCTTTTGCTCTTTAGCGGCTGCTTCTTTGATCTTCTTCTGAATTTTACCTTCGATGAGTTGGTTTACAAATCCGCCGCCGGCTTCGATCTCTTTAAAAAGAGCTAAAGCTTTTTCGGCAAATTGTTTTGTGAGATTTTCTATGTAGTAGGTTCCATCAGCCGGATTGGTGGTATTGTCAAAATGACTTTCATTCTTAAGAATCAAAAGTTGATTGCGAGCAATACGCTGACCAAAATCATTTGTTTTATGATAAACAGCATCATAAGCGATATTGCAAATAGCATTTGCGCCACCTAGAATGCCACTCATAACTTCGGTGGTGGTGCGCAGTAAGTTTGTGTTGTAGTCGAAGAGCGTTTTATCGCGTTTGCCGGGAACAGCCAGAATATGACAATTTTCTTGGAGTCCGTATTCCCGTGCTAAGGTTGCCACAAGAAGGCGTAGGGCACGTAGTTTAGCAATCTCAAAAAAGTAATTACTGCTTAATGCAACTTTAAACGTAACTTTCTGATTTTTTAATGTTTCACCGTAATGATTAAAGTATTCATTTAAGTGTGAAAGTGCGTAAGCAAGCTCTTGAATAACTGTGGCTCCGGCATTGTGATAGAGGCTTACATCTACACCTATAACGTTATCGTTTTTGCCGTTTAAAAAAAGCTTTTCCAGAGCTTGATGATCTTCTTTTTGGGTAGTATACCAGTTTCCGGAACGGGCAAGATTACCAAGAATATCCTGATTAAGATACACGGTAAATCCTTTTGCAGCAGCTTGCGCCATCAAGGTTTCACAAAAAGAAACGTCTAAAAAGCTAAAATTAAAATAGAGTACTAACGACTCCTGAGGTAAATGCGCAAAGAGCTGGGCACTATCAAACGTATTGTCGGCTTTAAAATAAATTGCTTCTGCGCCTTTAGTTAAAGCACGGCTAGCAGTAGCAGCAGCGGTTTGAGGCTTAAGGATAAAAATTTCTTCAACACAAGACCAGTTTTCAGGTTGCCCGGGAATAGGTAAAACTTGTGTTTCTTGCCGGTGATAAAAGGGTTTTACCGAAATTCCTTCAGGAGCATTCCAGACTAAAGTTTCATTATATTCTGCTCCATCCAGATCGTACTGGATCTTTTGCTTAAAGGCTTTGGCTGAGACCGGAGGAAATTCAGAAAAAAGGGGTTTACTCATCGTCTTTAGTTTTTAGGCTATCTTCATACTCAATGATGAATAACTCTTCGTTTTCTTTTTTCATATAATATTCTTCACGAGCAAAACGCTCTAATTCTTCAGAGTCTTTCAATTTATTGATCTGATCACGATCTGATTTTATTTCTTGTTTAAAATAGGCGCGGTTACCCTCAAGTTTATCGATCTCGTCATTAAGTTCTTTGTGAATAAACCACGAATTAGTATCAAAAAATACCATCCAGATCGTAAAGATCACAAGAATGAGCACGTATTTATTTCCCAAAATACGAAACCACCTTTTTTGACGAAGCTTTTTTAACAAAGACAAATCAGCACAGATTTAATTAAACCAAACGTTGATTGATAATACTACGAACGATATCTATCGCAACATTGTTGTAGCGGTTATAAGGTATGATAATATCTGCATATTCCTTAGTAGGTTCAATAAATTGTTGATGCATCGGTTTTAACGTGGTCTGATATCTGGTTAAAACTTCATCAAGGTCACGACCGCGCTCGGCGATATCGCGCTTTAGTCGGCGAATAAGACGCTCATCAGAATCTGCGTGTACAAATATTTTGATGTCAAAGAGTTCGCGTATTTCAGGATGGGTAAGAATTAAAATACCCTCAACGATGACCACCTTCCGCGGATGCGTAATCACTTTATCACTCGTGCGGTTGTGTTTCACAAAAGAATACACCGGCTGCTCAATCGTTTCTCCTTTTTTCAGCTGCTCAAGATGCTTGCAAAGCAATTCAAAATCAATTGATTTAGGATGATCAAAATTGATCTTAATACGCTCATCGTAAGATAAATGTGAGTTGTCGCGGTAGTATGAATCCTGTGAAATAACCGTCACTTCACCCTCGGGAAGTTCTTGTACAATTTGATTTACAACAGTGGTTTTACCGCTTCCGGTACCCCCGGCGATTCCTATGATAAGCATACGTTTAAATTTGTCGCAAAAATAGGAAACTTACTTGATAAAAGCGGCTACATAAATCCTCAATAGCCGTAAGTAGCAAGTTTCAGAATACTAATAATTTAGCTTTAAAATCTATCGTGCGAACTGAGCATTTATTGTGAATAGTACAGAATCCTGATGGAAAACTGCAATGGCTTACCTCAAAATCAAATGCTGTTATAACTTGATAAAATTTTACTTAATGTGGCAGTTTGTGTTTGATCAAACCGTATACAAGAGTGCCGAGTAAAGCCCCTAGAATAACGATCATAATTGAAACATAACCGGCACCTGTAAGCACATACATAGGTCCAGGGCAAGCTCCTGCTAATGCCCATCCTAAACCAAACAGTACCCCGCCAATGGCGTAACGAGCAACACTCTTGTCTTTAGGTTTTAACCGCATTTCTTGACCGCCAAGCGCTTTTAGGTTGAATTTCTTTATAATCTGAACACCAATTACGCCCAAAACCAGCGCCGAACCAATGATGCCATACATATGCAAAGCACCAAACTCAAACATTTCAAAAATGCGAAACCAAGACGCGGCTTCAGATTTATACATTAATATTCCGAAGAAGGTTCCTATGAGGAGATAAACGATTGTTTTCATTATGCAAATATTAAAGGGAAAATAAGATGGATCATTATTAAACCACCGGCAAAGAAACCAATGACTGCAATAAGTGATGGTAATTGTAAATTGCTCAATCCAGAGATAGCGTGGCCTGACGTGCAGCCGCCGGCATAACGCGCACCAAAACCTACCAAAAATCCACCAATGATTAGTATAAATAGATTTTTAGGATCGCTTAAATTCTCTAAACTGAAAAGTTCTGTAGGAAGATATGCGTTTCCAGCGCTTTCTATTCCATAAGTTTGAAGTTTAGCAACTACATCTTCGGCGATAGTCACCGTATTATCTGACAGATACTGAGAAGCAATAAAACCGCCCAAAACAGCACCTAACATCACGGTCAAATTCCAGCGTTCTTCTTTCCAATTAAATTTAAAAAAGTCTGATTTTCTGCCCGCTCCTGCAGCTGAGCATAGTGTACGCAGGTTAGAAGACATTCCAAATTGTTTTCCTACAAAGAGTAAAACAAACAGGATAAGGGCAATAAGAGGACCTGATATGTACCAAGGCCAAGGATCGTAAATCCAGTTCATATACTAGAGAATTTTAAGATATTTTATAAATCTAGAGTCGTACAAAGAACTCTAAACTTGCGCTGGAGGTACGTAACAAGAGTTACATTGGTTATTATAAATAAAAAATGTCCTTACCTAAGTAAAGACATTTTATAAAATTTTTGAAACCTACTAGTTCTGTGAAATTAAACTTATTGCAAATCCACCACCCGAAGCCATCGCGATGTCAAGCGAAGTGGTACGATCTACTTGTAGTGTTTCAATAGCATAATCTTGCGGATTGTTTTCCCAATCAGCTTCAGGGCCATCTTTATAGAGTTTGGCCTCATAGGTTTTACCAGCTTCCAGAAAATCAAAATCTAATGTAAAATCACGTTGATTTTCGTCGGTGATTCCGCCTATGAACCAATTGTTAGTTTCTCGTTCTTGTCTTGCGATCACCACAAAATCCCCAACTTCACCATCAAGAACTTTAGACTGTTGCCAATCTACACCTACATCTGATATAAACTGAAATGCCGGATGCACTTTATCGTTTACCATATAATGCTCCGGAAGATCGCAGGCCATCTGAATCGGACTATAAATCACCACGTACAACCCAAGCTGATGCGCCAAAGTGGTGTTGACGCGATTCTCTTTTTTATAATCGTCAAATTTGATATTGAATACACCAGGTGTAAAATCAATAGGTCCGGAAAGCATACGTGTAAAAGCGACCGTTGGTAAGTGTGCCGGCGGATTGCCACCGTCTGAGGCCCAAGCATTGAACTCTTGACCACGTAAACCTTCACGAGCTATGGCGTTAGGATACGTTCTGCGTTTTCCTGTAGCTTTGATTGGTTCGTGCGCATTTACTGCAATTTTCTTTTTTGCTGTTTTGTCTAAAACTTTTTGATAATGTTTTACCATCCACTGCCCGTGATGGTATTCTCCTTTAGGAATAATCTTTCCTACATAACCTGTTTTTACCGAATTGATTCCGTTAGCTTTCATAAAATCATAAGCAGCATCCATTTGTTTCTCGTAGGTTAGGGGAGCAGCAGAGGTCTCGTGATGCATAATGACCTCAACACCCTTATCTTTTGCATAAGCCATTACCTCGTCGAAATCATAATCAGGATAGGGGGTGATAAAATCAAAAACGCCTTCGCGGTCGTCTGTATTGATCCATTTGTCCCAACCGGTATTCCATCCTTCTACAAGCAATCCTTTAATGCCATTTTCAGAAGCAAAATCAATATATTTTTTGGCATTTGCTGTAGTAGCGCCGTGTTGAGAAGAACCTTTTTCGCCCACCGTAAAGGTGTTCATATCCTGAGTGCCTTCCATATCCCAAGTAGATTTGCCAATGTGCATTTCCCACCAAATCCCTACATATTTCATTGGAGTAAAGTAGTCAACATCTCCTAATTCATTAGGATCGTTTAGGTTTAAGATCATTTTTGATTCAATCAGATCACCGGCTCTATCAGCTATCTGGATGGTACGCCAAGGAGTATTGAATGGAGCTTTAATTTGAGCTTTCCCTCCCAAGCGTTCAGAGCCTACGAGTTCGCTTATCATTTTATGTTCAGACTGATTTACCTTTAAAGTCATCCCGGCATAATCTGTAAGATCGGCTTCGTGAAAACTCAAATACAATCCCTCTGCTGTTTTCATCGTGACCGGTGTATTTACTGCATTTTCAGGAATATAACTTGCATTGAGATCAGGGTTATTTGCTTTAGCAAGAGCATCAATCTCAGAGAAATTTGTTTCGCTATACAGATGCTCATAAATATCCCAATCTCCCGGAATCCACCACGTTTTATGATCACCGGTCAGGTTAAACTCCGTATTTTCATCGGCAATAATAAATTCATTAAGATTTTCTTGTTCAGGGAACTCATACCTAAATCCAATACCATCATTATATGCCTTAAAGTGAATGTTGAGTTTTCGTTTATTTTCAGAAGTTTCCTGTAAGTAAATGATCAGCTCGTTATAGTGATTACGCACTTCTAATTGTTCTCCCCAAGGCATTTGCCAAGTTTCGTCAGCAGTGCTCGTTTCAGTCTTAATAATCTCGAAATCTTCCGAAAGCGCGTCAAGATCCTTAAGGTCAAAACCCATTGCAGAGGTGTCTACCACCACAACACCATCGTGAGCGATCGTATAAGTAGGTTTGCCTGCTTCAGTGAGGCTGAAAGTAACTGTGTTCTTTTCATCAGGTGAAGAAAGACTGTAATTTTCTTTAGATTTTTGTTCTTCACAGGAGCTCATAAAAAGCATTGCAAAGATTACGAAGGTGTAACTTAGTTTGTGCATAGTATTAAGTTCAAAAGCTATTATCAAGTAAATTTTTTCGTTTAAAAACCGAACAAGCAGTTTTCAATCGAATGCGAAAAAGCTGAAAAAAGATAAGTTATTTTAGCGATTTACTAAAATATGGGAATACACTATGCCTGAATAGCAATAAGCTTTCTATACAATTAGCTATTCACTGATTGTAATAAGAATACGTTTATAGCGTGTAAGCGTAGGCGTTCCTGAATCGTTTACTTCGCAGATTATGTGAAGTGTATCGCCTATTTCAACGTCGTGCGGAATTTTAAAATTAAACTTTGATTTTTTTGAACCGGTAATCGTTTTACCAGAATAAGTATCGGCCTCGTTATAGTGCCACCAATTGAAATGAAGTTGATCACCATCTGGATCTATGCTTTGCGAAGCGTCTAACTTAAGTGTTGCTCCAGCCTTAGTCCTTACTGATAGCGCTGATTTTTTTAGTTTAATGATGGGATGATGGTTAGCAGCGTCAAAGGGTTGTACACACCAGTCTGCCCGAGCAGCAAAATCGTTTTGAACTTCAGGTAGCCACCGCCAAATAGGTTTAAAATATGCTGTTCTGATTTGTATATCTTCCGGAGTTGTTATATGTTCTAAAAGTTTTGACCAACTGTTTTCAAAACCCCACTGTTTTGTAGGTCTGGTAAATGATGAGTCTGGTAGGGGATCCATCCAGACATTATTTCTAACCTTGACATAGCGCCCTCCCCAACCACCAAAATCTGGAGAATCTGTGCTATTTAGACCATTTGGGATCGTATGTAAAAAAGCTGGGGTATCACCTTCAGCATTGAAGGCACCCTGGCTATTTTCGTAAGCATTACATAAAGCACCGTGTCCCTCAATTATATTGGTAGTCATCCAATCTTTTTCAAAGTAAGGTTGAATAGTTTTAGGCAACACTTTTGGCCATATATAGGCCATACAATCAAATTGATCAGAAATTATAGTGGTGATATTCAAGTGCTCCCAATGCGGCCGGATGTAGTCTTGATAAGATTGATCCTGCTCCCAAATCAAGAATAAACGTAGTTTACGAGCAACATAGTTCATCTTTTCAGGATGGTCTTCTTCAATGATTTTTAAGGCACTAGCAATGGTATTCGTTCCTCCCCAAGCTTGCAGCCAAATTGGTCGATGATCAGTAGTATCTAAAAGAGTTTCTGCGATAAACTTTGCGCCTTTGGTTCGTTTTTGATATTCCCCGATTTCAGCAATGTTACCAACTTTCCATATGCTGTGTAAATAATCGGGATGCGGAAAAAGGGTATCGTGAGTTTGTAGATTGGGGTAAACTTGAGCATACAAGTCTATATATTCTTTAACCCAAGTTACGGGGTGAAAGGCATTCCACCCTTGACCACCTTCCCAATGAAATTGCGAACTAGAATTTACAATACCTTCAACTTCAAATTCATTAGAAGTGAGCAAAAAGCGCACCATTGAAGCTCGATCATCAGCTTCGCCGTCTGTAGTCACAAGTACACGTGGTCGATCAACAGTTTGAGCTGTCGATGAATTTACTACTGATAGTAGCAGTATAATGATGAATGAATAGTAAAACTTAACCATGATTAATATTCTCTAAATCGATTGAAATATACAGAATAAAAATATAAAGTGTATTTTTTACAATTATTAAAAGAGTCCGTATTTATTATGGCTATCTTTTTCGATGATTTGGCCCAAATCCCACAATTCTACAATTCTATTGTTTTCAAATCTAGATATATGCACCACTGCAATCTGCATAGTTTGCTTTGAGACCAGACTGTGCGTGATTACCGTATTACCATCAGCATATACCTTTTTAATTTCGAAATCAAGGTTAGGATTGGTTTTGTGATCTTCTTTCATCGCTTGCATCAATGCATCACGAGAGCCTTCAAAATACTGATTGTGATGCATAAAATCTTCGGCAACATATTTCTTGAAAGCTAAGTCAATATTGCCAAATGCGACCTCTTTTAAAAAGGTTGAGGCAATGGTTTTATATTCTTCCATAGTAGCATTATTTTCTGAGAATTTTTTCCATCGCCTTTCCTTTAGCGAGTTCGTCAATTAATTTATCAAGATAACGTACTTTTTTCATCAGAGGGTCTTCAATATTCTCAATGCGATGACCACAAATAACTCCGGTAATCTTGGAAACATTAGGATTGAGCTGAGGTGCCTCGTCAAAAAAGGTCTCAAAATTTGTTTTTTCAGATAATATGCGATCTAAGGCGGTCTGATCATAACCGGTTAACCAAAAGATTATCTGATCAACCTCTTCTTTGGTGCGGCCTTTTTTTTCGGCTTTTGTGATGTAATGCGGATAAACACCCGAAAAGGCCATTGTATAAATGCGATGTTTTGCCATATTGAAGTACTTGTGAAACTCAAATATAACTAAAACATCTTTTCTTCTTTTTTGTATTCTCGTTTAAGACCTGCTATGAGATTCTTGCTCGTAATAGTCAGTGAGTCTTGATTCAGCGCTTGCAAACAACAGTAATGTATAACATTAGTAATGTGTGCCCCGGTAATATCGTAAGTTTTTGCAATTGTTTTTAAGTCGATCTCTTGTGCGTATTTAAATTTCTTTGGAAGTGTTTTTTTCCACAGTTCGATGCGCTCTTGATATCCGGGAGGTGCAAAATACACTAAGGCTTGAAAGCGTCTGGTAAATGCTGCATCAATGTTATTTTTAAAATTAGAGGCTAAAATGACAAGGCCGGGATGTTCTTCTAAACGCTGTAAAAGATAAGAAACCTCTTGGTTGGCATATTTGTCGTGAGCGTCACGCACTTGAGTGCGTTTCCCAAAAATTGCATCAGCTTCATCAAAGAAAAGTATCCATTTTTTATATTGGGCTTTATCGAAAAGTTTCGCCAGGTTTTTTTCGGTTTCTCCTATATATTTTGAAACCACGGTTGAAAGATCGATGCGGTAAACTTCACGGTCTGTATATTTTCCTAAAAGGCTTGCGGTTAGTGTTTTTCCGGTACCGGGCGGACCGTGAAAAAGTACGCGATAACCACGCTTGAATCTGTTAGTCGTGTCGTGTTTTTGTTGAAGCGTTTCGTTATGTTTTAACCATATTTCAAGGTCCCGAATTTCTTGTCGGGTTTCGGCATTGAGAACCAAATCATCCCAGGTAAGTTGTGTTTCGATCTTTGAAGCTGGAAACTCAATACTCAGTTCAGGTTCTGGTATGTTGCCCGTTATAAGCAAGGAAGTGTATTCTGGGTCTAAAACCAAGGATCCACTCATTTTGGGTTCATTCTTTTCAGGCTTTTCTAACTGAATGATCTTGTTGGTGATGAGTTTACTATGCTTATCAAAATACTGCCAGCTTTGTACTTTCGCATCTATATTTACCCCTGCGATGAGAAACAGTGCAGTCTCTGCAGTGGGTAAGATGCCACGGTGGTTTTTGCCTTGTATTCCGCCAAGTTCGGGAAGTTCGCCGCCATCAGGGTAAACCTGATTTACACAAAATTTCAGGAGTTCTGGTGAAAGATTTGGTACTAGAACAAGTAAGAGTATTGCGATTTCTGCGGGGTCTAATTCTAAGACTATAATAAGCTGTTTTAATAGTGAGTCGGGGAGTGCCTGACTATCTAACTGTGGAGCTTTTTCAAAACTCAACTTAGGATGTTTTAGTCGCCAAATCACAAGTTCTTGCAAATGCAGCATCACCGTGTCAAAGCCTAAGGATTGATTTTTACTCATAAGGCTTACGAGTATTTAGCATAGGCTTTTGCCAGTTTAATATCGTATTTGTTTGCAGCGTAACCGGGGCCGTTGTAGCCTCTGGCAAAAGCTGCCCAATTTTTTGAGCGTAAGTGTTTCAACAGTTTATTGACCTCTAAAAACTTACCGAAAGCCGCCAGATGCTCCCGCTCGTGTTCAAACATTTTTTCTACAAATTCATCTACCGAAGCATAACCTAAACTTTTAAAATGATAGCCCATAATTTGAAACATCCCCCAAGATGCCGAAGCCTGAGCCGAAGCTTTAAAATCAGGGTGATCGCCTAAAGCCGCAGCTTTATTCATACGGTCGTATTCTCCCAAACCGCCCACATAATAAATGCGCGTCCATTTTTTATAAAGCACATTAGCGCTTTCTTCAGAAACATAGTTTTTGGGATCAATTCCTTTTGCTTCTAATTGTCGCCAAAAAATATGACCCTCGAAAAGTATACGCGGTTTATCACCCACCAGAAAACCTTTACCGTTGCTCTCAATTTCATTGACAGCTTTTACAGCAGCCAACTCTAAGTCATAGCGCTGCGCAAAGTCAATCAGATCTTGCTCACTAAGCAATTTTGAATTTGCATCAAAAATTTGATTTTCCTGAGCCAGTAGTTTGCTCCAAGTTTTTAAGCCTACGATACCGTCAACGACAAGATTATTTTTTTGCTGAAAGTCTTTAACAGCATTATTGGTGTCTAAGCCAAAATAGGTAGAGACGTAAACCTCATAACCTAATTTCTGAAGGAGTTCTTCTAAAAAATATACTTCTTGACCTCGGGAGCGATAGCGTAGTGTTTTCATGGTGTTGATTTACAGTGTTCTATTTCAAATATAAATTTAATTTAGCGTAACATTATTCATGGTTCTCAGTTTTTCTACCCCAGCTTTTGCTGCAGGAGATTCAAGAGCTTCAATAATCTGATCATAATAGTTGAGATTATCAATCGTGTCTACAGCATCTTTAATACGATTAATACTCACACGGCTTATTCCTGTGGTATTAGCGGCGATATGATCTTTATTATCAGTTTTAAGTTTGACAGGTTGTTTCTTTTCTGAGTCTAATTGATAATTATTGATGGAAGTGTCGATTGGGTTCTCAACATTTTTTTTCACGATTTCCTGTGTTTTTTCAAAGCTGTTTTCTTTCTTCCGAACTATGATGGCTTCACAAACAAGTTTGGTTGGAACGTGCTGTTCTGCTTCTCGTATTTCTTGAATATCAGCAGGAGCGGAGCTTGGCGTCGCTAAAGCATTTCTACTATAGTCTGGTTTAACACTATATTTAACGATAGCTCCAGAACTTACAGCAGCTTTTACAAGTGATTCTACAAGACTTTCGTGATTTTTATTACCCTCTTTAGAAAGCGGTGTCATGTTGGTCCATTTTCCTGGACCGTGGGTGTTATGATTTAATAGATGCCCTCTAATGTAATAACTGCTACCACCCAAACGGCGTTTTAAGAGCTTGTCAAATAATTTGTGTTTTCGAGAGGTAGGAATACTTCCTCCACTTCCTTTTTGAGTTAATGGTTCTGCAATCATTTCGGTTCCAACAGTGTCTTCACCTTTTGTTGTAGCATCTTGTTTGAAAATCTTTGTTGTGGGTAGTTCAGAAACATCTAGACCAAATAATTTTTCAGCACGTTTACTAAGGTCTGATAGTAAACCTTCAAGTTTCTCTTTCTTATCTTGCCGGCTTTTATTCTTAGCTTCTTCGGTACTTCCTTCTAATGGCGCTCGTTTGGTGGTGTCAATTTCCGTTGCTATTTGTACAGCCTCGTCTTTGGCTTTTTGTTTTTCGCCTTTTGGGTCTTCACCAATTACTACGGAAGAAATAAAGGAGGTAAATGGAGTAGGGTTACTCGCGACAGTTAATACTGGATTAGATTCATTACCTTCAAAATATAAGGTATGTGTTTTATCATCTTGACCTCTAAATTTTTTCTTTACCCGCCACCATTCAATGAATTTTTGTACGCCAGATTTTACTTTATTGCCTAATTTTTTAAACGCCTTTTTAGCCTTAAGAATCAACTTATCAATAGCCTTGTCTATGCGTTGGCGTATGCGCTGAATGAGGTTTTGCACTTTGCGAGCGAGTCCGCTAATGCCTAACAACGAAGCCAGGAAGCCAATGATCACGGGTACGGCACGCCCTAGTGCTTCTTCAATTTTAGAGGCAATAGCACCCACGTTTCCTGAAGCTACCGCTCTTACACCTTCGATAAAGGCATTGACCAAAGCCATGATTTGACTGCCCCGTTCAATAAAGAATTTGACAATGTCGATGATCATCATTGCAGCTTTTACAAAAGCACCCGCCGGACTCATCAATCCTAAAACCCATTTGATTCCGGCGTCAACTACGGTGGTAATGATCATATCTTGAATGCCTTCGATCACGGTTTCTTTTAGATCAGTAAACTGTTCTTTAATGTATTCCCAAATACCGGCAATTCCTTCGGTTCTGATGATTTGAAAAAGTTCAAAGCCCAATTCTAACGCTTGTACTACCGGTTCGCCCAAAAGTTTCACGGCTTTTTGCCGCATATAATCCCAGGTCAGCCCGAGCACTTGCATCACCAGGCTAAATATTCCTTTTAAACTGAAAATATCTTCCGGAATCGTAATGCCCATTGGCCCTAAGGCTCCGGTTAACCATGTCACCAATCCATTCATCAAATGCGTCATGATGTTGGTGCCGAAATTCAAAAAGCCTTCTTTTACACCGCGAATCAAATTCATCAAAAATCCAATAGGATCAGATATGATCGCACCTATCGCTTCTAATGCTGCACTCAATAAATTGGTGAGCATATTCTTGATATTGATGATCGTTTGAATGACGCCCATAACAGCACCCATCGCCATATCAATAAGTCCGCGGTTTTCCGCTTGCATTTCTTCAATACGTGCATCTACTTCAGCAAGACTTTCCTGATACTGTTGTGCAAGAGATTCAATAAGTTCGTCTTGTTTACTGTTTACAGCATTCTCTAGGTCGTCAAACCTGCTTTGAATAGATCCGGCGGCTTCTTCAGCGATATCCTGAAGTTCCTGAGGCTGACTTGCAACATAATCTGCAATTTGTTGTTTGCCTTCAGTAATTTTAGTTTTTGCTTCCGTGAGTTTTTGAGCGATATATTCGGCGATGCTTGTAAGTTCGCTATCCATCGCCTCGATGTATTTTTCTCTTCCTTCTTCAAAAAAGGCATTGACCTCATCGGGCAAACCTGTAAACGCATCACCCACCCAGGTGACGGCACCACCTAGACCGCTGTAGCGTTCTGCTTTATAGGCATCAATTTTGCGTGCTACATAATCCTCAAATACCTTCTTGGCCTTTTCTGCTGCTGTGGTAAACATTGATGCAACCTGTTCTTCAAGTTCACTTAAAATAGTCTCAACTGCATTTTTTGTGTTTTCAAACAGGGTGTTGATTTCTGAAGCAATACGCTCTCGGGCAGCGCTGTTAGCAGTTGCTGTGTTTTGTTGCTCCAGTTGAGTACTTCCCAGCGAGGCAGCTCTACTGTTATGCATAGCATTGAGTTGGGAGTTGCTGTTTTGCTGCGCAGAATTTTGTGCGGAAGTTAAACTTGCTTGCTCTGACGCTCTAAATGCTGCAGGAGCTTGATTCGCGTGGTCACGAGCTTCGTTCGTTGCGCTTAATGCGCCACCGAAGGTAGGTTCATTGCTGTTATGAAGCATATCTTCAGTGACTTGATTTGCTTCTAATTGCTGATCTATTTCATTTACGTTTTGTTGTAAAGGAGCCTGTACCTGACTGTCAGGACGTGGAGGAGGTGCAGCTGCATTTGCGTTTACAGGTGCTGGTCGCTGACCTACGGGAGCCTCAGGAATGTTAGCAACCTCACGTTGTGCAACCGAATTAGGATCTGGCGCTGTGCTGGTCGCTTGGTTAATCGCTCCAGATGCTTGCTGACTTTCTGCATTGGCCATCCCAACTCCGGCTTGAGTAACGGAATCAATATTATTATTGCTCTCAAAATCGTCTGCTTCTTCTTCATTTGCCGGAAGCTGCATCGCCTCAATACGTTCCATCAGGCGATTTTTGAAACTTACCGCATCAAAAACTCCCGGTTCTTGCGCATTCATTACCTCAACCTGATTGGCTTGTGCACCGCCCATTTGCTCGTTAGCAGCGCGTGGTGCAGCCGCTGCACCTGCTTGAGCAGAAACTTCGGCATCGGGCGTTGTTTGAGCAGCCCTTGATCTGTTTGTAATGGATTCGGTTAATTCTTGAAAGGCTTCATTTTCTTGAGCAGAAGTAGGGTATTTAGGATCTTGAGTTTTGGTTTGTACTGAATTTTCCTGAGATTGAAATTGCTCTTTTTTTGTTTCTTCTGAATTTTGCTTCACAGGTTCTGAAATAGAATCCTGCTTTGGAGCTGCTGTTTCCTTTGATGAAGCAGTTGTGTTTTTAGGTTTTACCGAATTGGTTTTCACCGATTTGTTATTAGCAATAGCTCCTTGCTGAATCGTATGCGTCAATTCGTGTGCAAGCAAGCCGTCACCTTCGGGTGATCCCGGTGCATATTTGCCCTCATTAAAGTAAATATCACGACCAGAAGTGAAAGCCTGTGCACCAAGATCTGCACTCATTTTTTGCGCATTGACATCGGTGTGAATACGCACATCAGACAAATTGGTGCCGAAATTCTGCTCCATTCTGGTTTGGGTAGCTGGAGCCATAGGTTCGCCATTGTGCTTATTATTTTTTAAACGTTCCTGAATACTGGTAGATGGAGTAGCAGTAGTTTGCAATTTTGCTTGAAGGGTTTCTTCCTCATTTTCTTCAGTTTTAGCTTGTACTGTTTCCTCTTCTTCCTTTGCCTGAACAGCCTCTTCCTCTTCACTTTTTTTCTGAACCTGGTCTTCCTCCAGCGCTTTGAGTTGAATCCCCGGTTTTATGGTTTGTGCGAGCGGTTTCTGTTGGACTTTGGTTGCTGAATTTCCGTGGGTGTTTTCAACAACTTGTTGCGCTACGTTATCTGCTTCCTGCTCATACTTATCTCCAGATTGCCCCATTTTAAGCTTCGCCTGAACTTTAAAAAAGGCAGCTTTAGATGGTTTTTTGGTATCTGTAGACGGAGTTCTATTTTTAGAGAAAGCAGGCATAACTTAAACTATTTACAGAATTAGAGTTACTGCTTTACTCACAATGAGTTTTATAGCGGCGTTCTTAAAGAGACCTATTTTTATCTTGGATACGCCAGCCTTTTCAAGAGTTTGAATGATCAAAAGGTCTTTTTGACTTTGCAGTAAAAGTTCAAATTCGGCAGGAGTTATGGCACCTTGATTGAGTAATAAAACCCAGCGTTCTAATTTATCTTTTGACTGTTCTAAAAACAGATCAACATCGTTTTTAATAAGGCTGCTTTCTTCATCAAAGCGTTCTTTGACCAAATCAAGAATTCCCGCTTTTATCGATTTGTAGAGTTCTTTAAAATCCATAATTCAAGTGTTTTACATCGTGATTAAGTCTAACAAAGCAAGCTTAGACTGTTCGTTCTTTTTATTTTCATAATTCGCCATCAGATCAAAGATCTTGGCAACTTGCGGCTTAAATTCAGCCTTAAAAGCGGTGTTTAAAGTGCCTTGAGTTTCCCATAAATCCAGAAATTGCTGGATGCTGCTTGCGTCGCTTTGCAAATACTGCCACATCTGTATGGTAATTTCATTTTTAGATTTGGCTTTCTCATAGCTTACCATCATATCTATTTTATTGATCAGTGCCTGGGCAGCGGCTTTGTGTTGCTCGTATTCTTGATCTGAAACTTCAACCAGACTCAAGGCATTGGCTTTGGTCTCAAGGGTTTCAGTAAAACTGTATTGATCATAAAAAGAAGTGCCACAGCTCGATAGCAAAAAGCAGAAGAGAAGGCCAGAACTTAATAATTTGAGTGTTTTCATAAAATAGTAGTTTACCAGGTTACATAAATCATTTTTTTGAGCCAGAGAAGTTTTACCATAGAAAGCCCCCAAGGCAATTGATCGAGTAGAATGTCTGCAGTTTGTCGCTCGATAAAGAGTTCGTTCTTTTCATCGGTTGATACCCATTTTCCAGAACGGGTCAAAAATTGTCCGCGCAGTCCTGAGGCCGTTGTATTTTTTAGGGCACTCCAATAGTTGAGTACGGTTTGAATGAGATTTAGCGCTTCCTTTT
Source organism: Leeuwenhoekiella palythoae (assembly GCF_020310025.1). Classification (GTDB taxonomy): domain Bacteria; phylum Bacteroidota; class Bacteroidia; order Flavobacteriales; family Flavobacteriaceae; genus Leeuwenhoekiella; species Leeuwenhoekiella palythoae. The sequence goes on along the minus strand of NZ_CP084318.1, from coordinate 3,885,244 downwards.
TATGTTTTTCTTTTAAAACGCTTTCTCTTTTTATGGGGTACGAACTAGGAACACCACATAATTGTTTAGCGGCGCCAAATTGCTGTTCACTTACATTTTCTTCACCTGTGGCAATAAAAAGCAGTAATTGTACTACGAGATCATAATGTTCTTCAGCAATCTGTTTTTGCGGATTCAGAACGCCTAATTCTTCAAATAAAATGGAGAGGAAGGGATGCAGCAAAATGAGACCGCAATTGGGCAGAATCAAATCTTGGGATTCATCAGTTTCTACTGGAGTAAGCTCGATGGATTGCTGTTCTTCTTTAGTAATATCATAGGAATGAAGTGTTGTTCTTTGATGCTGAAATTTGGCAGGAGTAGATTTCAGTCGTTCTTCTATCTCATTTGTAGAAAGACTATTACTTTTATGGAAACGTATTTTTTCTGATGGCTGAAAAACCAAAGTCGCCTTTTCAAGATTTTGAAAAGAGGCTATTAAAACTGTTGGTGTAAAGCTGATACCAATTTTTAGGTTGAAAAAATTAGAAAGACTCTGAAGCGTTTCAAGTGATAAACCGCTTTTTGATTTATAAAATTTAAAGAGTTTGATCAAGTGTCGTTCGCGTTCTGGTCCTGATAAGCGATCGTATTGAAACAGACTCGACCCTATTTCATTAAGTATTTTTGTGTCTTCAACTTTAGAGACTAAAGCGACTAAGCCATTGACTCTACTTTTCGGTAGTTTTTTTAATAGGGCATAAGTACGCCAAACCGCTAAGATTAATTTTGGATGCTCTGCAAACTGATATGCTAATCGTTTTTGAGTTTCAGTTTTACTTAAGCATTCGGTAAGTGAATGTGGCTGTGTTTCTTTTAAAAATGAAGTCAGTGCTACAAGATTCAAAGTTTCTCTTTCAGCAAAAAACCAAGGACACCTTCCGTTTTCTAAGAAATAAATAAAAGCCTTGTAGTTGCGCTCTTTTCTATTGCTAATGATCTGATTTTTATTGGATAAGTCATTTCTATTTAAACTTAAAGTTTCAGTGGTTTTAGCGTGTATTTTATTGGTGATTTCAGATAAATTAGATTCTTTTAAAAAGTCTTTTTCAAATGCGACAGCGATTTTATCTATAGTGTAAAACTCATCTGAAGTGTCTAATTCGTCAAAAGCTTTACTTAAATGCGTACTGAGTTTTTCAGTTATGAATTGGCCTATGTTTTGCTTTAAGCGCAACGCTTCCTCCATGGAGTTACAATCGACTTCTACAAACACTTTATTGATGATATGTGTGGGCTGTGTAGTCATAGCTTAGCTTGTCCATTGCAGTAATCGATTAAAATGAATTTGATAGCGGTCCACTTTAAAATGAGCACTGTATTCATTTATTAACTCGTACCAATTCTTATACTTAATTCCCTCAAGTATGCTTATGGCGATATCAAACTGTGGGTCGAACTGATTTTCAATTAAGTTTAATATGGAGAAGATCAAGTCATTATCAAGAAATTGCTCGTCTCGGCAGTATATACTGAGATAAAATAATTCCTGTAGTTTGAGGTATAGGCCAAAATAAGGTTGGCGTTGTTCTGGTTTGCTACGGAATAGTTGCTCAGCGAGCTCAGAAAAAATTAGTATCAATTTTTCTTTTAAACCGGTATCATAATCACCTTTGAAGAAGTCTGGCTGACTGATCAAAGCATCATAGATTTCTACGACTTTTTTACCGACACCTTTGACACTTTGATCATCAATTTGTTTCAGTGCAGTTACGAGCTCTTCCTTATTTTTATTCAGCTTTTCTAGAACCTCATTGGTGCACGTATCAGTTTCTGGATCAGGCTCAGGTGTTGGGTCCGGAGTAGGAGTAGGATCTGGATCTGGACTGTCTGTTTCTAAGGCCGGGATTACAACTTCTTGATGTTCTGATTTGAGTGTGCCGCACGCTAAGGTTTTTACAACTACCTGTATTTTTAAGTGTTGTTCTTTATCCTCTTGTGGAATTTCCAAAACAGGTTCTGTTGTGGATGTGAGTAACTCTTCATCGTTAAACCAACTGAATGCTTCCGCTTGGATATCTTGATTGACTTGTAAGACCATTACATTATCTTTTAATTCAGCCTCAAAACTTATGGTTTCTGGGGCATCATACACTTCAATGGTAATGGGGTCAACTTCAGCAAAAGCAATAGTGTGGTTGCCGGGACCTGCTTCCGCCGGAATGAAATACCATGTATCACCTTCACCTTCTAATCCTTTTACCTCATTTTCAGGTTTGATCTCGCTTCCATCTGGAGTTATCGTAAACGGATATTTATTTTCATCATTTGCGCAAAATGGGGCATTCTCAATACTGACACGTATTTCTTCCGGCGTGTCGATAGTAACTTCTAAGGTATATTCAATGGTCGTTGAATCACACAAATCGTTAGATAGCGTGAGTGTAACCGGTATTTCATGAATAGTACTGTCAATACTCTGCGGAATAGGAAGATTCACCGTTGGACGTTCGTTAGAATAGGAGGTACCGTTTATCGTCCAATTAAAGCTAAACAGATCAGTATTAAAGTTATTCAGATTTTCGATAGAGAATTGAACGGGAGGTAACGTACTTCCTGGTAAGCCACTCACGCGCTCCGGATTTGTGGTTATGCGAGCTGCTGCTTTTTTGGTTGCTGTTAGATTCGCAGTGGTCAATTGGCCATTTACCGTAAACTGAATAGGCGTATCAAAGGCATTAAGCTGATACGGAGTAATGATAAGTTCAGTTTCTGAAAAGCGAATACCTTCAATATTTTTATTGAGCAATGCTAAAATTCCATCGGCCGGACTTTTAGTAAAACCAATCTTAATTTCAGTCTCAGCATTGGTGTCTATGCAAACCTTATTTTGGTCTAAAATCAAGCTGCTGCTAGTCGCTGCGTCCGGAATTATAAAGCCTATAGGTGCACAATCTGAACAACACAGGTAGGGCAGTGCAAAATCGGCAACTACTGTATTTCGAGGTATTTCTTTGTCTAATTCGTTGCTTACCGCTCCGGTGTAAACCATAACAAAGGTCCCGCCGATTGGGACACCGGCTTTATGCTCAAGCCCCGGATGTTTTCTAGCAAAATTTGAGAAAATAAGTTCGTCAAGAATTTCTTCTTTTTTGGTCTGAATTTCATTCAGAATAATTTCTAATGAAGAGGCGGCGCAGCAATTAGCTTCGAGCCGGTCTAACATAAACGTGTAAAGCGTCTCATAGCCAATGTGCGTATACTCAGCTTTTGGATTGTAAAAAATTTCATTGATGATGGCTCTTGATTTTTTAGTATACGCACATAAATCTTCCATCGCAGCGGCGTATTTTTCTTTTGTGTCCGCGTTTACTTGGTCTAAACTTTCCGGGATATATGAACTTACAATTTGTAATCTGGCGAGAATTCCGTTAGGTATGGTGAATCCCACCTTTAATAAATTTTGCTGTTCAGGATCAATTTTTGGATAGAGTTCTTTACGTTTAAGATCAATCGCTTTTTCAATTTCAGTAGCGCTTCCTATAAAGTTTTTATCGAGCACCGTGTTCATTATAAAACCAAGATCTGAGGTTTTTGTTTTGAGATTATCAGTAACTGTGGCGTTAACTTTGGTTTCAGTAATAAAGGGCGTATACGCTTTAACGCCGGTATTGAGAACTACGGGACTAACAGGTTCTACAGTTTTACTTGCTTTTAGTAGAACGGGTTGAGCAGTGTTTTTTTTTGTGCTTAATTTGGAATACGATTTTGGCTCAGTTGAATTGAGTACTTCTAATTTTTCTCCTAACACCACAAAAGAGCTTTGATATTCACTTACCATATCTTCAATAGATGCTCCCGTGGAGATTTTTTCTTGTGCCTTGTCTAGAAGTGTAATCAAAGGTTCTCGATCTGTCTTATCGCGCGCAGCAAGAAGATCTGCATTAATGTTAAGTTTGCCTAGAAGCGAAAGCTGATTGTTGCTGAAAAGTAAGTCAGTAGGCTTTTTGATCTTATCCGGATCTATAAGTACCTCTTTATCTAACAAATCATCACGGTCAAATTGTTCAAAAGCATAATTATGACTGCCCAGATCATCCATATTAAATCCGCTAAAGAACTCCGTAATATCTTTATTGATACAATTTTGTTCTTGGCACCAGGTTTTAAGATCAGTATCGAGATAATTAAAATGACACGCATAAGCGTCCATATCAATATCTTCAATTTGTTGATCAATATTGATCGCTTTAATGTCAAAATTAAGTCCGTAATCGGTTTTCAGCTTTGATACTTCTTTTAGAGCTTCATCATAAGGCATACCGTGAATTCCTTCAATCCTTAGAAAGTCATAGTTGTTCAAGTCATACTTAAGTGGTTCTTGAATGGCATTAATAGGTGATAAATATTTCTTGAAATAGCTTAACTGAAAGGCTTCGTTAAAACGTTGTGTGAGTTTAAAATTCCATTGAAAAACCAAATCTTCTGATGGATTATAATAAAATGGAATTGCACAAGCTGCGTTTTCTGTACTGATGCTCGTAGATGGTGTGATGTCTGCACCTAGCTGTGTTTCCGGATTGAATGCTTTTAAAAGCAATAGCATTTTACGTACTAAAAAGTGCGCTTTTTTCAGCGGAAGCTTTCCTGTTATTTCTGTGGTGGAAGGGTAGAAGCGATGTCGGTACGGTATGCTGCGAGATGTATCATTTGGTCTCCCCAGAATCAGATGTTTTGGGAACGCGTCTATATTTGGACAACAATCACTTTGAATATCAAGAAGCAGATCTCTTAATTCATTATAGATTTTTACGAGATCACAGAGGTGATCGTAGAGGTATTGAATATCCCCATTATTTTGTTCCAAATGATTTTCAAGTGCTTTAATACTTTTTTCAAAATCCTCTGAAATATTCAAACTCAAAAGCTGACTAAAGTGGTCTGTTATCGTTTTAAGTGCAGATTGTAATTGAGGTACTACCGTGTTTATTTTTTCTGCATAGGAGCTAACCAATGCTGAATAGGTCTTGGTATTGATGGTAGTTTTAGTATTTGAATTAAGGACAGGGGTAAAGTTCTTAATAGATGTATTTGATGCTCTTAAAGAGTTATATGCTATATCAAGTGCAGGAGTTTTTACTGATGAGAAACTGTTTTTGAGAGGTGAAAGTGCGTTATTAGAAATAACCAGATTCTTTCTAATATTGGTTAAGTCAAAAAGATCGCTTAAGTCAACTTTTAAGGGTGTTTCAATCTCTTTGGCGCCGCTATTTAACAACACGCGAGGCATCTTAATAGGCGGAAGCTTCATATAAACGTTAAGGGTGTCATACTTGCGATAGATATTATCATTTGCCAGCAAATAGTTGATGTCCTTTTCTTCGACTAATAAAACCTTTAGTTTTTGTACGTGTTGCTCTCCAAGATTATCGCAATTAGTTTCGGTACATATATCTGGAGTTTTAGCATAAGATTCTAGATAGAGCATCACAATTTTATCAGTAAGATCTAATGTCGTTAAAGCTTTATCTGTAGTTTTTGAGCTCCCTTTTGAGACAAGTTCGTATAAAGGAATGGTCGTATTAGTATCAATATTTGAAGAGGTTGTTCTAAAAGCATCATATTGCGCAAAATCATCCTCAAAACTTCTAAAGTGAGTGTAGTGAATAGCCTCTTTGGCTAAAGTCTTATAGGTAAGGTTCTGCGTGCTTTCATCATCGGTTGGGGTTTTCTTTGCGTCCACAAGTAATTTAATAAGATCACCATCTGTGGTAATGCCACACCCGGGAGTGATCGCAATAGTTTTTGTAGCCGCATTCAAACTGACTTCAAATCCACAAACGATCCCCACACCGTTGAGGCAAATACGCGTCAGACGCTGCTGATCTTCAAAATAGTCTAAAAACTCATTTAGCTGACCAGAGGTTAATACTTGGTCATCTACAAATGCTCTATAGTCTGGCGTTATCTGGTGAAGTATTGGTCGCATAGCCGTATATTTTAAAGTTTGCCAAGATGAGTACGTCCCAAAATGACTTTTTGATTAGTTTTTTGCTCATTGGTATTTGATGGAGAAGGGGTACAGCTGTAAAGCCTGCCTTGATGGTAAATGGTGTGCAAACTGCTTAGCACTTTATTTAGGGAAATAAGAGCGGTTTCATCTTGTTTTTGACCGGCGTTGGTCTTAGAAAGCAGCCAGTTTTTATACGCAGCTTCAAGTAAAACCATTTCATTTTCTTTAGGTGGATTACCGTCAGGCTCGGTATAATTTTTTGGATACCCAATCCAGCATATTTTTGGAAGAATATGTGACGGCAGTTCTCTGCAGATCAAATCTTCAACATAGCGTCTAAAGTCTATATTTCCAAAGCGTTCCGTCCACCCCGGAAGTACAATGCTCACTCTAAAGCTATAGGGGTCTAACGGTTCACTTGCTTCTTCAATCTGTTCTTTACAAATGGGTAGAAACGTATGTTCTGGTGCTGTATTTTTAGTAATATCAGGTCGAAGAAGTATGTGTTCAATAAGATACATTCCTTCATTTCCTGCAAAGGATTTGACTAGATTAAGCACAGCTCTACTTGCTTTACGAGCATTTGCTCTACTGTTAAATTGAGCAATACGCCGGGCGATTATGTAATCTTCGCTTCTTGTATTGGTGATCGTTGGATTCACAAGAACGAAATACCATTTAACCTGATCTTCAGGATTCTTTTTTTTGATTTTTCTGAACTTGTAATTAGAAGGATCGGTAGCATAGCGTTTTACCAGTATTAACTCTTGGTGCAATGCTTCAAGACTCGCGTAATTCTTGGTTGCAGAAGACAGAATGGTCTTTGAACCGTCTTTTATGCGCCAGCGATATTCTAGTTTGTTATCAGCGTCTTTTTCCTCATAAATTTCAACATAATCTTCAGAAAGATTTCTGCGGTTGATGTCAGTAATTCCTAATAGAAGATAGAGCCGTTTTTGTAAAGCCGAAATATTATCAGTTTCCCAAAGTTGAGCTTCCGGTTGCTGATACCAGTTAAAAGCTGCTCCTCGCGCATAACTACTTTCAGCATATTGCTTTAACAAACGTTCTTTGGTATCTAAAACCGCATCATTAGCAAGATCTCCATAGATCTTTTGCATTAGAAAAGCGTAGTTACCAAAATCTTCTGCAAATCGAGACAACAAATGGTCTACTATTTCGTGGCGCTTTTCACTGTTCCTAGCAGTATAATCTGAATAGAATAGGTCGCTTAATTTTTGCTCATCGTTATAATTTTGAGGTTCCCTTAAAAGTTCCTCAAGACCTTTAATATCCGTAAGAGGTTGAGCAAAAAAGTTTTGAGATTTATCACCATCAACCGAAAGTAAATCTCCTACAGTACTAAGGTGTTTAAAATAATTAGCCAAAAGCTGATCGAAGAATAATAGATAGGCCTTTAGTTGCTTAGCCTTTACCTTATCAGCTTCAGAAGCATTGCTTTTGAGTCCGTAAGGGCCTACACCATAAATCTCGGGAAGATCGTTTTGAATACTGCTGGTTTCGGCAAGGTTGGAAAAACTTCCTTTTGGTATGTCTAACTCTTGAGAAGCACTTTTGATTTGAGTACTCACAAGAAGTTCCTGTTCTTCAAATGCGGTTTGAAAGGCTTTTACTTTATTTTCATTAGGTACAAGCGGTATAAAACCTTTAAAAAAGCTCCACGAACTTTTATTGCACAGCACCGGTTTTTTACCGTTTTCAATACAGATAACCCAATTATCAGGAGGAGGTGTTTGGTCAGAACAAGCGCCTATACTTATGGCCTTAACATATTTAATTCCATCTATTTTAGTAAGTATTGCGACCAGATCGCTTTGACGTACTTCGGTTCTTAATTGAGCTGCTTTTACCTCGGTGCTATCTAAAAAACCGTTTTCTAATATCGGTCCGTTAAAAATCTCTTGGGTTTCTAGACCTAATTCAAGCAATTGAGCTAAGGTTTTGGGACGTATTGAAGGCGTTAGGTAATGATCAATCGTTTGTAATACAGTTGCTTTTACGAGATTTTCATCAGCTTCAGGTTCCAGTTCTAGTTGAGCACAAATTTTAACGGGATGTTCCCCAACCTCAGTGATATGAATAAGGTCTTCACATAAGTTGCGGTTGGCTTGGTAGCGCTTCATTAGTTCAGGCCTTAGGCTATTTATAGAGCGGGTACCGTCAAGATCGACAATGAGATCATATAATCCATTCAGTATCGTTGTATGTTCATCTTGAGGCTTTAAATATGAATAAGATGTATTTTTTAGAAAGCTTCGGTAACTTAATTTGGCATCTTTTGTATTGATGTAAAGTTTCTTATTATGCTTTATTAACCAGGCATTACGCACTCCCGGAACGTCTATAAAGAGTTTTCTGTAATCTAAATGCGTTACCGGATGACAGCTTAAAATGTCTGAAGCTTTATGAAACTGATCAATACTATCTACCTGTTTGTGGGCGATAAGCGTTTCAATAGGAAGGCTCATGCGTTGACCAAGATCGGTAAGTGCGTAGCATAACACTTCGAGAATGGTTATCCCGGGATCGTGGCTGTTATAGTCTGTCCATAATTTGCTACTCAGAGATTCTATATAGGCAATTCCGCTTTTGCGTAAAAATTCAAAATCAAGATCATCCTGAGTGCTTGTATTCTTTGATAGCGATATGTGTTCTTGTAAACCTAACATGAGACTAGAGCAGTATTTTCGTTAGACTTACACGTGCTTTTTGCCAAATCAATAGTGTGTGTTTTGGCAGAAACTAATATAGCTTTTGGAGAAGAGGGGACGATTTCATTTTTTGGTGTTGCCTGATGCATTAAAACTACATCGCTCAAATAGTCTACATAGCTTAATTGTTCAAGATGACTTATAAGCATACTTTTATTAATAGACACGCCAAATGTTAGCAGGGAAACCTCTTCATAAGCCCAAGGCGAAAGCCATTTTTTCACAGCTTCCTGTAATTCATTTTTATAGTGATGCTCGTCATAACCTTTATGAAATTTTACTTTGAGAGCAACACTTACAGGCTCATACTGCGGATTGATTATTTGCGGCGTGATGAAATACGACGTTCGTTCAATTAAAAATTCTTGAATTTCATTTAATGTGGCAGTACTGCATCTAGGCTCAAACAGGTCAAAAATGGGTTTGTTTATCGTATTAGGAATGACCACTAATGTGACTTGCCCCGCTGCTTTAAATTTAGTTTTACACGTATGGTTTAAACATTTTACCTTATAAATTTCAGGGAAGTTCTGTAGCACCAGATGTTCATAATCCCAAAGATTCAATGCACGATCCTTATGGCGCAGTCGTTCACTTACTCTTCTGTAATAATCAGCTTGGGACTCTTTAGTTCTTCCATTGAAGCTAGAATAGGGTTGCATTACTTTTTTAATGGAAGCAACACGCGTGTTTAGTTTGCTAATGCTTTCTGCAGGCAAACCATTTTTTAAATGCTGAATACTTGAGGAAGCTAAATGAGCTTTTACAACCTGAGTATGAATGTTTATAAACCTACATACTACATCAAAGGCTCTAGAAGTATGCGCTTGTAACCAAATAAATCCTTTAGGCATTAAAAGACTCTCGGTTGAAGCCGATTCAGGCAAGGCCAATGTAATAATTCCAGTTTTTAGAAAATTGTCTGTTTCTTCCCGCAGGATTTCCTGATCGGTTAATGCTTGCCAACCCGAAGCAGTAAGAACTGACCATTCGATTTTTTCTTGTTCTGCAAACGATTCTTTCAAAGGATTTTCTGTTCCCTCTTGAAGCTGAAACAAAAAGCTTACCTGCGCTCCGGGCTGGGCATTTTCAAAAGCTAAATAAAGATATCCTCCTTCCTCGTATTGAGGAAACACCGTAGTACCCATTGAAACGCCATATGGATGAATTTGATAAAAATTTAGTTGCTGATCAGTTTCCTCTGCTTGCTTATCTGAGGTAAGGTCTAACCGTTGCGTAGCGTAATAACTGAGTTCTAACGATTCCAGAAGTGGGGTGTAAGGCTCGTTAGGAATAATTACTTCTGGATCTTGAGCAGCCAAAGCCAACGCATACAGTTTAGGATAGAGTGTATGATAAAAACTTGTATTTAAAGTAAGTTCAATAGGATGTGCGCCAGATTGGATTCCGTTTTCACTCAGACTTTTAATGTTGATATCGGTTTGGGATGCTCCTTCAGAAAATAACGGATGCGTATCTTTAGATTGAGAAGTGGTAAAAAGTCTGTTCTCATCTGCTATAGTAATCTGTGCAGTAAAATGGTCGTTACTCTCAACAATGAGATTATCAAGATCAGAATTCCAAGTTTTGGGAAGTTTAGCTAACTCTGTAACTTCGGTTTTACTGCCAATCTTATAAATACTTTCCACAAAAGCGCGCGTAGAATTGATGGTGCCGTTTCGGTACCCTAAATAATGATCTCTAAAGCTTTGAGGTAGATTAAGCCAGTTAAGCCTAAGGTTAATTTGATGCCAATTCTTGGTTGTAAGTTCAGAGCAATTGATTTTAAAACGGGACTTTTCAAATGGTCTAGGCCCAAAAGGATAAAATGGTTTTGATGCGCTTAAATTCCCGATGTCATTACTTAAATCAAGCGTTGTGAGTCCATCAACTGCCACGGCAATTTCGACATCTTCTAAAGTTAATTCACTAAGCGATTGTGCAAGATCATAAGATTCTGTAGAATTTATGGGTAACTGCAGTTTTACTACCGGAATTCCATTTTTAAAATTTCCAGTATGAATTGCCTCATCAAAGCCAATAATTGCTTTTTCTGAGGCTCCTAAATTAAAAGCAAAATTGATAATACCAGATTCTGATGAGGTTTCAAAGCCCGGATAACTTCCTTTTTCTTGTAATCTAATTGGACCGATCCAGCCTTTTTCACCGGTGACAAAAACTTCAAATAAATTAATCAACTCCTCACTATCAAGCTTTTTGTTTTCTTTATAGAAGGTTGAAATACGCACTTGACGTAGTCCGGATTCCATGTTCAGTACGGTGGCAGCCAAAGCAAAACCTAGAGTAGCATTGGGTAATTCAGGACGGTTTTTAAAAGTTTTAGGATAGCCAAAGGGCATCCAAAATTTTTCTTCTTTGAGTTCTTGATCTATACCATCTAGTGTATTGGTTTTTTGGGTTGCCTTGAGTACTTTAGTTATAGGATCTTTATAAATGCTTCTAATATTAGCGAGCTGAGTCTTGTTTATGACTGTGGTTTGCTCAGTTGCGTAAAGAAGTGGCTTATTGTGCTCGTCTTTTCCTGCAACGGCTTGGGTAGCCTCAGGTAATGCACAGGATTCTATATTTTTAGCGAGTTCAAATAGTAAATGAACCTGGTCGTTTTGAGCGGGTTTCTTGGCGATCTTTAAAACTTCAGAATAGTAAAAATTCAGATGTCTTGTAGTGATCGTATTAAACCGATTTTTAGAATGTTCTAATAATCTTAAAAAAGAAATAAACAGGGCTAAGTGCGGCGTAATGGTATGTTCCTTTTCACCTTGCTCTAAGTAATTTTGAAGCGTCTTAGCATCGCCAGAAATAAAAAAGGTTTGCCAATCACCTATAGCTTGTTCCGGATTACGAGTACCGAAGTACTTAACCTCTTTGGCAAAATTGTAAGCCAATTGCATATAATCCTCCCAAGACAAGTCATTCAGTTGAACTGAAGCAGGATAGGGGGCTGCGGCAGTTCTATCTTCTTGAGATGTTCCGCTTAGCGCATTCAAAAAAGGGTTGATACAATTGGTACTCATAATGATTTTAATTCAGTTCCTTCATTGATGTAAAAGGGATAAACCATATTGCCACGCGAATTGGTTAAACGCACGGTGTAATGTACGATCATGAGTACTTCACCCTCTAGAATACGTGATTGATCAAAATCGATCTTATCCAACTCGATACGTCGTTCATTATAAAGGATGGCCATTTTCACCCGGTCTACGATGTAGGTGCGTGTGCTCATATTTAGTCCTTCAAAAACAAAATCACTTAAGCTTGAACCATAATTCGGAAGCATAATGCGTTCTCCCAATTTAGTATTCAGAAGAATATGAAGACTTTGATTGATGTCTTCAATAGCAGAAACCATTTGGATACTTTTAGTTTCTTTATTAAACTCCGGTGGAAAACTCCATCCTATACCTAAAAATGATTCTTCAATTTTCATAAGTCATTATTTTTAACCGCCAATATCAACAGTTGGAGCTCCTATAGAAATTGTTCCGCCGTGTGCTGTTGAGTCTCCCATTCTGGCCGCCGGCATTCCGCCAATTAAAACACTTGTTGAACCCGAGGCGATTACATCAGGAGGTCCTACACAAACCGCATTATCCCCAACGCGAGCTGCCGGCATTCCTTCAATAAGCACAGTAGGCTCTCCCGGACCAATTATAGGCCCGCCAACGTGCGGAACAGGTGGCGTTCCCGGCGTTTGCATCGGGCAGGTATGCATATCGTTAAGTCGTGCTGCAAGTGGCATAGATTTAATTTATTTGTACTAATGATCCTTTTAAAACGGCGATTGCTGAGGTTGATAATTCTGCTCCTGCTGCGCCTTCGGCTTTTAATTCTTGTTGTGCTTTTATGCTTATGTTTTGTCCCTCAAGATTAAGGTCGCCTTTAGCCTGTATAGTTATAGCACCGCTGCTGTCTAGAGCGATTCCGTCACTGGTGAGGCTGACACTACTAGTGCCATTGTTATCAATATGAATTTCTTCTTCGTCATCATTAATGACAATGCTTCGACCTCCCGGTGTGGTGATGGAAACTGATTTTTTTTCATCGTTGAATAAAAATTGAATTCCGCTACGCGTAAAAAATCCTTTCTCATTATTCTCATCGGCTGCACCGATTGGTGCAGTGTTAATACTACTATGTAAAGCGCCGAGTATAACAGCATCATTGGGGTCGTCATTGATAAATCCTAGTATAACTTCATCATCGATCTCGGGACGGAATAGGGATCCGCGATCTAAGCCGGCATCAAGTAGTGCAATACGTGCCCAAATCCCTTCTTCGGCATTGTTGATGATTGGAATCTTGACCAAAACACGTTCGGCACCCTCAGGATCATCCTGTAATTGGGTGACTTTGCCAATTTGTAAACCGCTTATTGCCGGAATGATACCAGAAGCCGCCTGTGCATTTACTTCAAAAGTTTCACTAAACCATTGCGGACTCAAGCCATACTGAAGATTTGTGAACCAGTTTCCGTTAGCGAGCTCGTGATGTACCGCGGTAATGTATGCTTTGCCATTAAAACGATCGCCTAATCCTTTAAGCATTACGGTCATTCCCGGTTTTATAAAAGCATTGCCTTGAATTTTTATACGCCCCCGATTAAGCGACAACTGATGAAGTTGCAGTTTAGCGTCGGCCCATTCCTGAAGTTCTTCTTCGGTTAAACTTCCGCCGTGATTGAGTTTAAAATTTTCAAGATCTACTATTTCAGCGAGATCCATTTGGGTTAGATTTCCCAATTCTAAAGCGTTGGATGTATTTGCTTCTTTTTCGCTTAGTTCTTGATCACTGCTGTTCCAACTATATGCAGTGATGGTTTTCAGTGCATTTCGGGCGTCTATTTCACCGTCAAAATCATAGATGTTAAGTCCGTATTCTAATGTGATTACAGCTTCGGTAGAAAGATCAGGCTTCTTGAATTCAATAGTGTTTCCTTCAAGAAAACATAAAAATCCGTTTATTTGGGCGCGTAGTAGGATAAAGTCCCAATCGGTAGTTTGATATTGAATAAGCTGAGGGTGGTTATAATTTGATTGCTCTACCGATGCATTAATGCCTGCATTACCAAGAATGCTTTCAATAATATCACTATCAGAACTATCATAAAAGTAGGTGCTTTTAGGGCCAACGGTAAGCTTAATTGCCTCGTGTTTACACTCAACAACAAGCATAGAAACAGACTCTCTTATTTTTATACTATGCCGAATAACTTTACCTGTAAATAAGCTTACATTGTCATTTTCATAGCCCGCTTGGATTTCTAATTCGCTGCCCGGAATTAAATCTTCTGAAGAGCTGACCGCAAAAGTCCCGGTAGAAACATCACCATCTACCAGAATAATCGATGCATAAGGAATACGATTAACTTCGTGATGAATAACCATAGACTTGATCGAGAATGAAGCACTTTTATCAGTGCCATTGATCAAAAGCTTATAGCTAACTATTCCTGTATTTAGTGCGGTAGCAGTGTCCATGTGTCTAATGCATCAAATTGTTTTTTCTATAATAGGAGGGAAGAATATCTTCTGACCGGGTTTTAATGTTCTAAAATTGGTGATCCCGTTTGCCTGAGCCACTTGTAAATAGTATTTGGAATCGCCATAAATGCGAAAGGCCATCAACGGAAGCGTATCTCCCGATTCTACAATACGTATGTGTGTGAGATCTGGGGAATTTCGGTTTTCGTCTGCCAAACGTAATTCAGGGTCTACCGTTTCTTTAAACTTGGCTTTGATGACTGCTCTTAACGGAGTTCCTTGCGGATTAAAAAGTTTATATTCGATATTCATCTCAATTAAAATCCCTTTAAAAAGCAGACTGCCCCAACGGATTTCTAAATAATAAGGGCGATGTTCATCCCCAGAATATTCAAATGCTACTTCTTTAAATTGCTGAATATCATCGACCACTCCGGCGTCTTTATCTTGATTTTGATTGTGAGCAATTATGCCTGTACGATCAAACAAAAATTCTAGATCAAGATCTTTTGGTGGCATTTTTTCAAATCTGGGATCATTGCCACTAGACCCTGCAGCCTGATCATCATTGTATTCAATTTTGTACGCCAGCGTGTATTTTTCTGGATTAAGCAGAGATGTAAAAACTCCATCAGCTACTTTTTCGCTATATTTTATATCGCGAAAAGCGGTGATCTTCAATTTAAAAAGTTCTCCTAAGGCCATTTATCGTTCATTTTTTCGTTCTTGAATACGCATAACTTGTTCTATGCATGCTTCTATGAGTTTTTCTTTTTTAGCAGAAGAGGTTGTCGAAGTCGCAGCGGTAGAGTTGGCGTTATCGCTAACATTTATTTTGATATGCAATTCTTTAATTTCAATGGGCATAATCAAGATTTAAAATAGTTATACGCTAGTTCTATGGTTTCTACAGCGATGCTGTTCTGCTCTGCATTAAAATCTGAAACTGACCATTTTACGGGATACGCGTGAACTACATTCCAGGTCACCAGAGGTTCGTGTTCATTATTCAAAAGTTTGATCGTTACATCTGTAGGACTGAAATCAAAATTTTCTACAGCGTCTTTACACCATTTGATAAGTTTTGAATCATTTATGAGTCCGCGTTTGAGGACCAGATTAGGAAACTTGGTCCGAACGGGTAATTTGTGCTTAAACCTATTTTCTCCACCTTCGGCATATTCTTCCGTTTCTATATCTACTGAAAGTCCGCTCACAGATTGAAACTGGTGATCGATTTCTGGAGAAACCGCACCAAATTCAATTTTAAAGTGAAAACCAACCGGTGGATAGTAGTCTGCCATTATGCTCCGTTTTGAATTTCAAGCCCTTCGTGCACAATCTCTATTGATTCTATAGCCACTTCATTGGCGTCAGATTTCAAATCTGTTGACTGTACTTTTATAGGAAATGCATTTTTTACTTTCCAAACTACAACAGGCGCGTGCTCTTCATTTAGGAGACTTATGGTAATATCGCGACGTTCGATGGTGTTGAGTTTTACACTATTCCACCAAGTGAAGTATTCATTGTCTGCTAAGAAGGTACCACGTTTCATCGTGATGTTGCTGTATTTTTGCATTCCCGGCATTTTAGTTTTGCTGTATTCCGGGCTTGCTCCGTGTCTATATTCTATAGGTTCAATTTCCACATCAAGACCGGAGACTTCTGTAAAACCTACATTTGTTCCGCCCCAATCAACGAGGAAATGAAATTTTGCTAATGGATATATTGCTGCCATTTTTACGATTTTTAATTACTAGGATTAGATGTTTAGTTTTTTATGATTCCTGCATTTTATGAGAGAATTTTAGGATGATGAATTCTGCAGGTCGTACTACTGCCATACCAATTTCGATCGCCATAATACCATTTAATATATCTTCAGCGGTCATCGTTTCTCCAAGCCCTACACGAACATAAAAAGCATCGTTAGGTTTTGCTCCGGCTAGAGCTCCGGCACGCCATTGAAGATTTAAAAAGTTTTCGATCATTGCGCGTACTTTTACCCAAGTGTTAGCGTCGTTACTTTCAAATACAAACTGTTCAGTTGCTTTTTTAACCGATTCTTCAACCATATTGAAAAAGCGACGTACAGGAACATAACGCCATTCGTTATCATTTCCGGCAAGTGTACGTGCACCCCAAACCATAATGCCTTTTCCGGTGAAGGGTCTAATAGCATTTATAGATTTTCCGGCAACGGTATCTACATTCAAGCCTTGCTGATCGTCGTGATCTATAAGGTGTGTCACACCCACAACACTATTTAAAGAAGTGTTGGCTGGAGCTTTCCATACACCGCGGTTAGCATCTGTTCGTGCATAAACTCCTGCAATTGCTGCATTTGGTGGTAGCACGATGTATTCTCCTGCAATCGCATTTTTAATTGATTTTAGTGCCGGAATCATTTCGGTTGCAGCCGTTTCGTAGGTGCTTAAATAATTTGCCGTAGTGCTGCTGATATAGTCTAATGACGATTTGATTTCAGTGTAGAAAGCACTCACCGTAGGTAATAGTTCTGCTATGTAAAAAGTTTGTGTTTCACCTCCTTGGAAATAGGTTCCGGTGCCGCCACTACCATAATCTACACCTGTGGTAGAAGTCACAGTACGGTCAGGATCATATTCAGCATTAAAATCAGCAAGAATGTCTGAAATCGTCTCTGTGATGGAATGTATACTGCCACTAGTCAAACTTGTACTAAATACCGAATTTAAATGCGTTTGTAAGGCTTGGTCAGGAGCCGTTGCTGAAGTGTGTTTTAATTTATAATTATCGGTTCCCACTTCAACAATATCTCGTATAAAATCAATTGCATCGGCATAGAATTGAAGGAGACTAACAAGGTTTCCAATGGATGAACTTGTTGTGACCGTAGTAAGCAACTCTTGATATTGATTATCAACCGAGGAACTAGAGTCGGCAAGGTCATTCAGTTTATTAGTTATGAGTGCGCTGTCATCTATGAGTTCATCAAGTTGATTAGCAAGACTTTTGGCATCTGCATCTTGAATCAAATCGGCCAATGTAACCGGAATGCCTCCTAAACTTATTTTTCCCTTTAAGCTTTTATAATGCACCGTTCGCGGCAAATTTGCTTTTAACCAAGGCGTGTATGCAGCTCCATATTTTAGGCTGTTCATACCAACGCCATTCCTAAATGCACTTATATCTACCTCGAGATCTTCATTATCATTTTTAATACCTAGCAAAGCAAAGCGATCGCCTAATTTCCCGCATTGCTTTAGTAAAGCTTGATTAAAAGAGTCTAGATCAGCTTGATCTAGTAAACAAGCATCGGGAGAAACTAAAAGAGTAGGTTCATCAACCTTTGCGATTTTGGCTAAACCGTTTTCTAAAGCTGTTAATGCAATACTATCTTCACCGCATTTACCTACACTTACTATATAGCAATCACCGCCACCATTTGCATAGAAAAGTCTCAACGCATCATATAAATAATACGTGTCTTCAATAGTAAAAGAACCAACTGATTTTGATGCTGTTAACTGAATATCGTTAATATTTGCTTCGGGTGCACCTCCATAAAGGGAAACAAACTCTAACATAGAGCCTATTTTCTTAGGAGTCAAAAGCAAATCTTGTTCGGTTTTATGAGAAACTTTATTTGTATACCCTATAAATGCGGGAATAGCGGTCTCAACCTGCGCTACCGAAGGAGGAAATACTGATATTTCTTCTACATATACTCCGGGCGTTTTATACGATGATGCCATAATAGAACGTGTTTAATTAATATAAATGTTAGAATATGTTTTGATGAGCGAACCGTCTGTATCACGGTCTTGATAAATTCTAGAAGGAGTAGGAGTAGGGTAGTCAGTACCCGCATTGCTTATGGGGACAATCCCATGCTGTACTAGAGATTTTTCTTCAGGTTCTGTAGTATATATCAGATCTTTTGTCGCTCCTGAATAATAGCGCCAAATCGTTTTTCGATTATGAAATACAATTTTAAAATGCGGTGTATGCTGTGGAAGAGTTCCATTTAATAAAATCAGATTTAAGCCTGAACCCGCATCACGCATTTTTAAAGAGATTATAAAAGGTTTTTCGGTTCGAATGTCACCATATTTCTTAATGAGAAAGTCTTTAAAAGCTTCGGAAACCGAATGATTTTTAGCATTTGATTCTTCATTATGTCTAGCTAAATAAACAGGTGCGGCAGCATTGTAAAGCGTGGCATAATTACTTAGGAAAAGCGGACTGTCAAAAGCTGGATCAAGGTCTGTGTAATTATAAAATTGTGGGTCTAAGAGCTGAATATAAAACTCAAGCTTTAGGTCTTGATCTAAAGCAATCAATGGTGTGTAATTAGGAGCGGTATCATTTAAAAGTTCAGCTTCAATCAAAACCACAAAGCCTAAAGGACTTGGTTTAAGCAACATTCTGTGATTCTGTAGGTTTACTTTCGTCTCAGCAGTAGGAACTATTTTCCCGAAGGAATTCCAGTTATATTTTTGAAGTTGTTTTTTAAGAATTGTTTCATTGGAGTCAAAAGGTGTGAGTCCGTCATCTAAAAAGAACTTATGGAAAATATCCAGTTGAAATAATGGCCGATATGTGGTAATGGTGCTCACGATGTTAGGTGTTTAAAATTGGTATTAACCTGTGTGAGTAAAGCGCCTTCATCTAGTACATGTTCACGCTCTAAGCTCAAAATATTGAGTTTGTAGATAGCCGCAGGATAAGCCTTACCGCCATGCATACTCCAGATATAATTGAGTTCTTCAAAAGAAGGTGTGTAAAGCTCAACCGTAAATTGAAATTCTTTTACGGCTTGCATTACTTGCGTATTTCTGGAAAACAATGTGTTTTTATGATTGAAACTATTTTTCCCTTGAAAAAACTGAAGTATTGCCGCAAGAGACCGTAAGGAAAATGCATACTCAAGACGGTTGCAGGTAAACAGAATGTATGCATTTACAAATACCGGAGTATTTTTATATACAGGTTTGCCGGATTGAACCGTATAGTTGCGCTGATTTTTGAGCGTCACCTCTTCTTGAAGATTCAGCAATGAAACAACTATTTTATTATCTAATGGTTGATTATCTCTATTGGGCTTATCAATAAAATGCGCAATAGAATCCAAAGTCACCAGATTGGTGCCTAAATCCATTTCTTCTAAATAGATTTCGACTTGCTCTCGTAATATTTCGAGGGATTCATAGAGCATGGATTGGAGAATTTAGATTTTTTGTTATTCAAATTTAAATATATAAATAACTGATATTCAGCGGTTAAAATCCCTAAACACATTACGTCATTGACCCTTTTTTAATTCAGCTTATTCCCTTTACGCTACGGGGAATTTCCCCCTATTTAACTTGTTGATAATCTATTTGTTAGCAAATGCAGTACTTTAGACTGTGAATCACAAAATCAAAACTATTATGAGGTGTTTTAAAGTTTTTATATGCGGTTTTGTAACCGTATTATTTTTAGGTTGTACAGAACAATACAATACTGCAAAACCTCCTAAAGGAGTTATTTCAATAGAAGAAGCAAAGATTTTAGATCGCACATTTACTGAAACTCGTGCGGATGCCATAAACAAAGCTATTGGAATGCCTGATAGTCGATCAAGTTGGTGGTCTGTAGATGATCTAGAAGCCTATATCGCTTATGCAAAAAGTGTAGCCAAGGAAAAAGGATATAATGTAAACGGCTTACGCGTGTATTATGGCGCTTATCCTAAGGATTACCATAATGATGAAGTTTCCGGATACTCAACTTTATTTATTGTCCCAACCGGATATAAAGCAGCTTCTAATGAAGCGGCTGTTTTTAGTATTAATTTTCAAGAGGAAGAAGAGGATCTTGAAGTCCCCCCATTAAATATGGGACATTTAAGAAAACCACCTCCAGGTACGTACCAATAGAAAACAGGTTTAATGGAAGATTTGAGTTCGTATTCTCAATACTTAGAACTTATTGCTCTGATCATAGGTATTATAAAGTATAAAGAATTTAAAGATTTTTACTTTAAATATGTCTTCTACTTTTTGATCTATGTGGTGGCCAATGAGTTTTTAGCGGGTATTTCATATGAAGTATTGAACATCCCCAATACCTTTTTATATAATATCTATATTTTAATTCATTTTTCCTTTTTTTTAGCTTGGTTTCATTCGCTAATTGTTTCGACCGTAAAAGCGCGAATACTTAAGTTTTTCTTTTTAGTGTATATCGTGTTTTGGTTTGGCGAAGCGTTGACAATAGGCACAATAACTGATAATTACCTGTCCATCACCTTTTCACTAGGAACATTATTGCTCATAATTGCTGTAGCTTTTTATTTTATCGAAATGCTCACGCGAGAAGTTGTGCTTAACATTACGCAATCACCATATTTCTGGGTGAGTTTTGGTATTTTGACCTATTGCGTGACCTATTTACCTTTTTACATTACTTTAATGTTCTTTTTACAAGAAAATCCGGTTATTCTGAGTGTGGTTCTCTTTCTCATTAATTGCATTCAATATTGTTGCATTGCAATTGCGTTTATAAAATCTGATCGCTATCAAATGGAGCATCCAATAGCAAAAAAAAGCTAACTTGCTTCTTGTATGTCTTTTGATGATAACATTTTAGGCTCTTTTGAACTACTTATTATAGTATGTTCTTTAGTGCTTCTTGCCTTTTTGATGATTATCATTGTTCTTTTTTCAGTATTTCAAAAGCGCAAGATCAAGTTTATCAATCAGCGTAATGAAGCTATTTTAAGATATCAAGAAGAAGTTGCGCGTACTCAGGTCGAAATTCAAGAAGAAACCTTAAAGAATGTGGGTCGCGAATTGCACGATAATATTGGTCAGCTAATTTCTGTAGCTAATTTGGAGTTGAAGATCTTTGGCGCAAATAACCATTTAGAAAAAGAACCAGAGCTTATCGAAATCATAAAATTGTTAGGCAAATCTTTAAGTGAGATAAGGGCCTTATCTAAAAACCTGAACAACGATATTATTACACACATCGGTCTTCAGGAGAGTATAAAAAATGAACTTAACCGCCTAGAACGACTCAAATTTTTAAATACAACATTTACTATTCAAGGAGCGCCATTTTCAATACCTAAAGATGATACCATCATTTTATTTAGGATCGTGCAAGAATTTCTCAGTAATGTGATCAAACACGCAAAAGCCTCTTCTCTAGAGGTTACGATGCTCTTTACGGATGATTTCTTAGAAATTTTAGCCCAAGATGATGGGATTGGCTTTGATCAAAGTGTAACATCTCAGGGTTCTGGGCTACTAAATATGCATACTCGGGCACAAATGATCAGAGCAGAGTTTGAGCTTAATTCAACTAAAAACAAGGGTACACGTCTTAAAATCAAATACATAAAGGTTTAATTTATTTATTATAATTACCTTTAACGCACTTAAAACTAACCACAAATTTTACTATTTCGATGAAAAACCATGTTGTAGGAGTCGTTGATGATCACGTTCTTTTTGCACAATCCCTACAAGGGCTCATTAATAGTTTTAATGGTTTTGAGGTGGCTTTTATGGCACGTAATGGTAACGACTTGATTAATAAACTTAGTACCTGCGATAAAGAACCTGATATTCTACTCTTAGACATTAATATGCCTATAATGAATGGTTTTGAGACTATTTCCTGGCTAAATGAACACAAACCGGAAATTAAAACCATAACGCTTTCTATGGATGATGATGAAGAAACCATCATTAAAATGCTAAAAGCAGGAAGCAAAGGCTATTTGCTGAAAGATATTCACCCAGAAACACTTAATCTTGCGCTCAACCAAGTGATAGAACGCGGTCACTACTATACTGATAATGTAACTACTGCTTTACTTAAAGGTGTTTCTAAGAAAGAACAAGATACACTCCTTGAAAATTTTTCAAGTAGAGAATTAGAGTTTATGGAGCTTGCCTGTTCTGATAAAACTTATAAGGAAATTGCGAGCGAAATGTGCCTAAGTCCTAAAACTATAGACAATTACAGAGACACACTTTTTAAAAAGCTTGAGGTGCGCAGTAGAATAGGTCTGGTGCTATACGCGTTGAAAAATAAGATTGTTTCTAATGGAAACTAAAGCGTGTTTACAAAACTTGCCGTTGCGATAAGCTGACCTAAATGCCGCTGACTGTGTTCAGCAGCATGAAATAATAATCCGATTAAAGTGGATGGTAATTTTTTTCTTCCTACAGATCGAGGCTCCGTTAGCTGGTTCTCCTCTAAAGTTTTAAAATAAGTAAGGGCTTCTTCAACCTTTGCAGTAAAAACATCTATTAGTTGTTCAACAGAGAGATTAGTTTCAATCGCTTCCTCTGCCTTGAGGTACGCAAATTGTTTAGAAGATAAGGGTTCTTCTTTGGCATACGTAAGCATTCTATCTAAGACGCCGCTTAAATGCTTGAGATGAAATCCAACGGAAGCTCTTCCTGCCGGTTTGATCCATAATTTTTCCTTTGGGAAATCTTTTAACCAAAATGGTAATTCTTCATTGGTTTGCATTAGAGCAAATGCTGCAGGCTGTAATAGTACAGGCAGATCTTCAAGAGGTCCTCTTAGCCAAACTTCTGGTTGTGGTAGTTTTTCAGCCATAAATAAGTTCGTTTAGCAACCGCATTCCCCATAAATTGAAGTACTATAAACCGCTCCATTTTTGTCAGTTATTTTTAGAGTTCCTTCCCTATGATAGCGTTCTTGATCTAGTTGAATTTCTTCCTCAATTTTAACGTCTAAAGCATATTCAGATTTTTGTTCATTTTTTGGGTCAACAGCAATTAAAGAATCATTTATACTGATGTAAGCAGGAGTAGTTTCATAACTATCAATATAAATAAATTGCTGTTTTTGAAAATGCGCTTCATCTACCGCATAATAGCAACTACACCCCATAATGTCAGGAGGAAAGCCTTCTATCTGAGTTACAACGATACTTTTGTCTTTGATGCAGCTCACGAGTAACAGTGTAGAAAAGAATAGTAGTAAACCCTTGCTCATAATTTTAAAATTTGGCTTTTAAAAGCTTAGGCCGAAGACGAACGCTCCGTCTTGATTAGGGCCATTAATTGAACGCACATAATCTACCCGTAAAAATTTGAATTTACCAAAACCTAGATTACCAATCCCTGCTGAAAATTCATAATACGGTTTCTGCTCTTGGGTAATTAAGGAATGCGCACCTAGAATCAAATTAGCATTTAAACTTCGTATTCCGGGAATTTTGCCCAAAATAAAACCTTTAAAGTTATGCTCAGCGTGTCCTTCAAAATAGCTGTTGTTAGTACTAAAATCGTAGTAGGGGAGCAGGTTAAAACCATCTAAGTGTCTCCCTTGCATTTGTATTCGTGTTTGATTTCCTTGAAAATGTTGATAGTCAACAAAACTAATGTCATCGCCATTTAAAAAAGTTCCGCCGCGTAGGGTATAACCTAAATTTCCCTTGTTGCCGATGTCTAATTCTTGCTTCAACTGCGCAGCAATCTGAGTAAAATTAAAACCGGAATCTGATGCTGCAAAAGCTTGCTCAAAATTTAGAGTTAGCGTAGGGTATTTTGACTCGCTCACATTGAATTTTCCGTCAGGATAACTCATATATTTTTGATCAAAATGAATGACCGCTCTGGCATTAAATTTAGCCAACTCGTGTGGCACAATTGCAGCTGTGTCAAAATCTAGCGGCGCTAACGGATTGTTTGATTTATAGTCCACCGAATTTTTAATCCAAACTTGATCTGTGGTATTAAAAAGCGGACTACGTTTTTCGTATGCAGCGTTGGCATAGAATTGGAAGCCATTAAAAAGTTCTTCACTATAGTAAACTCGAGCAAAATCGAGTTCATAAAGCTTCATATAGTTACGTTCCCAGAAGAGTGTAGAAATGCTATTGACCAATTTAGAAATGGGCTCTTGCGCGTTAAACTGTTGCACCTTTGTTCCACCCGTAATACCCAGCGTGCGTTTATTAATTTTATTAGAACGCTTTGCAATATTTCCTGTAAAACGCAGGCGATCATCGTCAAGACCATAATTTGCATCAAGACTGGCATAGGTAGCTTGATTATATTCTTCGGTCCAAGTGTTATAAAATAAACCTGCTGTTGCATTAAAACCTTGAACGGTATTGAAATTAAGCGTAGAAGCGGGCCCGCTGTAACCTATGCGCCAGCGCTCAAAACTATTAGTAAAGCTATAACCTAATAAAGGATCTAAAATCCCAAAGGTATTAGATACTGCATCTACAGAATCTTTATAGGGTTTTGAATTGCGTTTTTCTTGAATACTATCTTTAAGTTGATAATCTGCACGCTCTTCAAGGGTCAGCGGTACCGGTCGTATTTGTTGCCAGAATAAACTGTCTTTCTTATTGGCTTCGGGCTCAAAACGCAGCACTTCATTAGAAAAAGAAGAACGCTCAAATTGCGGCTCAAAATCATAATTGCTATAAACTGCGGTAAAGCGACCATTTCCGCCAAACCCCAGAAGTTTAAAACTGAATTCAATAGTCTGCGAAATTTTTATCCATAAATCGGTTTGCGAATCGTATTTAAAATTGTGTTTAAACACCAAAGATTCTACAAAAGGCACCTGAATAGCTTTACCTGTGGTGGTGAGTTCTGCACCATAAAGTTGCCAGTCATCTTCTACAATATAAATTACGCCAGAAAATACACGGTCGTTCTCTCGTTTTGGGGTAACGGCAATTTTATTGATGAGTTTATTACCTTCTCTAAATGCCCCTAGAAGTTTATAGTTGTAGTAATTAAAGGCATTGTCTGCCAGTGGCGAAATGAGTTGCGCATTGATCTCTAACGTATTTTCATAAAAGGAATAATCAGCTTCCTGAGCACTGTTAAAGCTAAAACCGTTGTCATTTCCGCTTACTTTGCTTGCTGTGATGGTTTCATCAAAATCATCAGGAGCCTGATAAGCGATTTTTGAGATGGTTTCGCTGAGATAAACAATACCTGTACGGGTTGAGTCCAGTCCGCCGCCAAGATCTCCAATTTCTTGACCTAAGAATTTTTCAGGTGCATTTTCTACGCGCCATAAACCTCTGGAATAGAAATCTGCCGTATATGCTTTCTGTTTATCTAAAATTAACGGCTTTTGGTCAATTACAGCTTGAATGATCCTATTGGCGGGATTGCCGGTAGCATCTACAAAAACTTCATCTAGTGAGGTGGTTTCTTCCTGCAAGGTGACATTCAGCTCAAACGGAAAAGAGGTTATGCTGACTTCAACCTCTTTAGTCTGAAATCCTAAAAACTGAAAAACGATAGTGTAATTCCCGGGCTTTGCTATGGCGAGTTCATAATTGCCGTCGCCATTAGAAGTTGTACCGGTAGCCGCATTTTTCTGGTAAATATTTACATAAGGAAGTGATTCTCCATCGGTATTGCTAACCAAACCGGTGATTTGTGAAGTTCCGGTTAATGTGCTTAGCGTGAGTAGAAAAAGAAGTAGCTTTTGTTTCATAAAAGAAGTTTCAAGTAAATAATTCTTGGTGCAAGCCCCAAACCACTTTTAGGAAACAATTTTTCAATTTTCAGGCAAGCCTCAGAATATAAAATCCTTTGGTGGTGCTAATAAAGACTTTAACTACTTTAAGCCTGTTGCATTAATTATTAAATGCTTTCTTGATCTGCCCTAATCGTTTTTTAGTATCGCGCTCCTTAATGGTCTCCCGCTTGTCATACAATTTTTTACCTTTAGCTAAGGCGATTTGCATTTTTGCAAGACCGCGATCGTTGATAAAAAGCCTGAGCGGGACGATCGTAAGACCGCTATTGCGCACTTCTTTATGCAATTTATTTAACTCACGCCTGTTGAGTAAAAGTTTACGACTGCTCTTAGGATTGTGATTAAAATAGGTCGCGTGAGAATACTCTTGAATAGTCATATTGATCACAAAAAGTTCATCTTCTTGAAACTCACAAAAACTTTCGGCAATAGACGCTTTTCCTTCTCTTATAGATTTGATTTCGGTTCCTGCGAGTTTTATTCCGGCGGTATATTTATCAAGAATCTCGTATTCAAACCGAGCCTTCTTGTTTTTTATATTAATTGTATTTGCTTGCTTCATAGATTTTTTTTGCCTTGTAAGCTTATCGCTTATACTGTACAAAAGTACTAATTTCTTATTGGGCGTTCTATTGCTTTAAATTACTTTAATTTTGTTTTAAAATTTATTTGATGAGAACATTACTCCTAGGTGCTATTGCATTATTTATCGTTTCGTGTGGTGAAACTGCTGAAAATCTTAATGCCGAAAGCATAATTGCAAAAGCTATTGAAACCAGCGGTGGTACAACGATTGACACTTCTTTGATCGCCTTTCAATTTAGAGATAAATTTTATAGAGCAGATAGAAATAACGGAAGGTTTAAGCTGGAGCGTTGCACAGATGCTGCTTGTAATGATACCCTAGATCAGTTGACCAATGCCGATTTTAAGCGTTTTGTTGATCAGCAGGAAGTTGCGCTTTCTGACAGCCTAGTCGCTTCATTATCAGGAGGTGTTAATTCTGTTCATTATTTTTCGGTTTTACCTTATGGATTAGATGCCAAAGCGGTAAAACCACAATTGGTGGGTGAGGCTACTATTAAAGGAAAACACTATTATGAGGTTCAAGTAACTTTTAGCGAAGAAGGTGGCGGAGATGATTTTGAAGACACCTATATGTACTGGATCAATAAAACAGATTTTACCGTAGATTATTTAGCATATAACTATCTCGTAAATGAGGGCGGAACGCGTTTTCGCGAAGCGTATAACATTAGAGAGGTTGAAGGAATACGTTTTGCAGATTACAACAATTATGAACCTGCCGAAAAGTTTCCGCCGTTACAATCTTTAGATAGTTTATATACATCCGGAAGCTTAAGCTTGCTTTCTAAAATAGAATTAGAAGATGTAACTGTCAAATGATATTCGCAGGGCTTCACACGAATTTTTAGGCTTGATAAAAGCTATTCAGCGCTCCAGTCATTAAAATCTTTGAGCTCTACTTGGGCGCTTCCATTTTTGACGGTTACGACATATAAATATCCATACAGATCGTCGTCGATCTCGTCATATTTGTTTTCCCCAAGAATAGCATTCACAAAAGCGGGAGTCGTATTGCTGTGACCCACGACCAATACCGTTTTACCCGCAGTTTCTTGCTGAAATTCGGCATCATATAAATGCGTAGGATCATACAATTTAACGTTTACCCCTTGTGCTTCTGCAGTTGGCTGAGCAGTGGCTAGGGTACGCTTATAATCGGTGCTGTACACCGCATCAAAGTCCACATCACGTAATTCTTCAGCCCAAAATTGTGCACGCTGCTTTCCGGCGTCGTTTAATTCAGGATCAGAACCTGCATCAGGACCACGCATTTTATCAGCATGCCGAATTAAATAGTAGGTAGCATCCAAAGAAACAGGCGCAGCTTGCGCAGTTGCTTTAGGGGTGTCTTTACAAGAAATAATTGCAAGAAGAAGCGTACAAAGGAGTATGGTTTTTTTCATAAATTGAATTTAGACATTTTTAACGTAACCCGCATAAACCTTAGGTTTTTCTTGTGCTAGGCCGGGGTGATTAATCTGTACTTTTAAATAGTATTAATTACAAAAACTATAAAGCTATGAATTCTGATCAATTAGAAGGAAAATGGAAACAAGTAAAAGGGAAATTTAAAGAAGAGTATGGCGATGTGACCGAAGATGACACAAAGCACGCTGAAGGTAAATTTGAACAAATGCTTGGAAAACTTCAAGAAAAAACCGGTAAAACCAAAGAAGAAATTAAGGATTGGATCGATAAGCAATAAGCAGATCACAATTAATTAAAAAGGAACCGCTAGCAATAGCGGTTTTTTTTATTTCTAAACTGTACTTTCGCAAGGCTATGCGCATAGAAAAATCAGTAGAAATTCCGCAAGATCTTCCCTTGCTTCAGCAGCTTGTTTGCTGGGCAAATCAGGAGCTGGTTTCTTGTTTGCTGTTATCAAACAATCAGGTGGATGCTTATGGCGCTTACGATTATGTATTTGCTGCCGGAGCACAAGAGTCCCTACAAGTTTCTACAGGAACCGCTTTTGAAGCGCTGAAAGCCTTTAGAAAACGCACGCAAGATTTCCTTCTGGGATACTTTTCTTATGATCTGAAAAATGAACTGGAAGAAGTCAAGTCAGAGAACCTAGACGGACTCGATTTCCCTGATCTGTTTTTCTTTCAGCCTAAAAAATTATGGCTGGTTAAAAAGAATGAAATTACCTGTTTATACCTCCCGGAATATGCAAACGAACTTGATGCTGATATTGACAAAGTTTTTAATCAAGCATTTCAAATAGAAAATACAGTCGCGTCTGAAAAACCGCGTATTCAAGTGCGGTTTAACCGGGATGCCTATTGTGCGCAGGTTTCTAAAATGCTCGACCACATCAAACGCGGCGATATTTATGAGGCTAATTTCTGTCAGGAATTTTATAGCGAAGCTGCAATTGATCCTGTTGCGAGCTTTTTACATCTCAATGTAATTTCTAAAGCTCCATTTGCTGCTTTCTTCAAAAATGAAACACAATATGCCTTATGTTCCTCACCTGAACGTTTTTTGACAAAGCGGGGGACTCAGCTTATCAGCCAGCCTATAAAAGGTACGGCACCACGCAGTTTAAATGCCACTGAAGATGCTTTTCTCGCCCGCCAACTTGCCGCTGATGCTAAAGAGCGTACGGAAAATATAATGATCACAGATCTAGTGCGTAATGATCTTTCAAAAAAAGCCTTAAAAGGAAGCGTAAGAGTCGAAGAACTCTGCAAAGTTTACAGTTTTAAACAAGTGCATCAGATGATCTCGACCATCAGCGCTCAAGTTGATGCTGATGAAGATCCTGTAGCGTTGATAAAAATGGCATTCCCAATGGGAAGTATGACCGGTGCACCTAAGGTTTCTGCAATGCAAATCATTGAACAATTAGAGAATCATAAACGTGGTTTGTACAGTGGCAGCATAGGTTATTTTGAACCCAATGGTGATTTTGATTTTAATGTGATGATTAGAAGTATTCTGTATAATGCGGCAAAGCCTTACGTCTCATTTTCTGTAGGAAGCGCGATCACTGCACAAGCCTTACCTGAAAAGGAGTATCAAGAGTGCTTACTTAAAGCCAAAGCCATGCGCGAGGCTTTAGAGCTTTAATCTAATGCTATAAGTTCAATTTTGTTTCGTTGAATTTTTATACGACCCTCCAATTCGAGTTTTTTTAATAAGCGTGAAATCACCACGCGAGAGGTATGCATTTCATAAGCAATATCTTGATGCGTACTTGACAGAAAATTACTTTGCATCAGTTTCTGTTTGTCTCTTAAATAGCGTAAAAGCCGCTCGTCCATACGCATAAAAGCAATACTGTCTATGGTATCCAGCATTTCCATCAGGCGATTTTGGTAGCTGTCAAAAATAAAGTTCCGCCAGGATTTGTAATTGGAGCTCCATTCTTCCATTTTTTGAATAGGAATCATGATAAGCACCGTGTCGAGTTCGGCGATTGCTCGTATTTCGCTTTTTCGTTGGCCTCGATTAAAAGATAACGTCAGCGCGCACGTATCGCCTTTCTCAAGAAAATACAGTAGGAGTTCATCACCCTGAGCATCCTCTCGCAAAATCTTGATAGCTCCGGATACTAATAAAGGCATTGCGGTGATATACTGACCGATTTCCATAAGCTTCTCGCCTTCAGAGACTTCTTTTAAAATTCCGGCTTTTGCGATTTCTTCTAAAAGGTTTGGCTCAAAAATATGTGCGTAATGCTGTTCTAATAATGCTCTCATAATTTCAAATGTAAACCGAAAAACTCAGTTGCGCGGTTCAATTTAATTCAGAAAGCATTAAAAAAGGGTTAAAGTGCTTGTTCTGCGTAGATAATCTTTTAGATTGACGGGTACACTAATTTGAAATTATATGGCAGGACATAGCAAATGGGCAAATATTAAACACAGAAAAGGAGCCCAAGACAAAAAGCGCGCGAAGCAATTTACACGCGCCATTAAAGAGATTACGGTGGCGATTAAAGAAAACAATCAAAATGGCGATCCCGATTCTAACCCGGCGTTGCGTAATGCGATCCAGAATGCCAAAGGTGTCAATATGCCTAAAGACACAATAGACCGTGCTATTAAAAAAGCCTCGGGAGCAGATGCAGACAGCTATGAGCAAATGACCTTTGAAGGTTACGGCCCACACGGCATCGCTTTTTTTATTGAGTGTACCACAGATAATACAAACCGAACCATCGCTTCGGTGCGTTCTATTTTTTCAAAAAATGGAGGAAGTTTAGGTACCAATGGTTCGCTCGAATTTTTATTTGACCGAAAAGGTGTTTTTACGTTAGACAAAACTTCTATCGAACGCGATTGGGAGCTGCTGCAACTCGAATTGATTGAAGGCGGAGCCGAATCTTTTGAGAACCACGACGATGTTTTTGTGATCTATACGGCATTTACCGATTTTGGTAAAATGGCGCAGCATCTTGAAGATCTGAATATCGAAACTAAAAATGCCGAATTACAGCGTATTCCATTAAATACCATCGAATTGCCCCTTAGTGAGGCAAAACAAATTTTAAATCTTGCTGAAAAATTTGAGGATGACGATGATGTTCAGAATGTTTTTCACACTCTTGAATTTTCCGAAGAATTGGAATTGTCTTTAGATGAAGAAGAGTAGCCTCTAGATAAAATCAAAGAATTACATATTCTGAAGCTAGTCTTTGAGGGAGCCTACTTTTCTTCTCCTGATCCATCCGAAGATTTTGACTGTTCGATAGGGAGCTTGTTTTCAAATTGAATACGCGATTTAGAAAGGTGTTTACCATTTTCTAAACTGCAAATGTATTTTATGAGCTTTTCGCGTAATCTACAATGTAAATCCCAAGTAGTAGAAGCGTCTTTAGAGCTACATAAGGCCCTTAGCTCCAATGCATTTTCAGTAACACCAACCACTTGAACTGTGGGCGGAGTATCACGATCCCAGTCTTTTTCGGCTTCTAAAAGTTCTTCAAATTTATTACGAACTAAATCCACGTCAATCTCATAATCCGCATAAAGGATTATAGGGCGCACTTGATGTGCACTGGTCATCGACCAATTTTCAAAGGTGTTTGAAATAATGTTTTTTAAGGGCACCACCAAGCGTCGTAAATCCCAAGTACGAACTACCATATACGTAAACCGAATGTCTTCAACATAGCCCCAATCGTCTTCAATAATAACGGTATCTCCTATGCGTGCGGGACGGGTTATGGCGATCTGAATTCCGGCGATGATATTTCCTAGGGTACTTTGTGCCGCAACCCCTAAAATCACGGTTGCAAGACCCGCAGAAGCAATAAGGGAAATTCCTAATTTTTCTAAAGATCTAAATTGGGAAAGGATTACTGAGATCCCCACAATGATCACCACAAAAGTTATTACCCTGCGCGCCACCGAAATATAAGT
Organism: Leeuwenhoekiella palythoae; assembly: GCF_020310025.1. Lineage (GTDB taxonomy): Bacteria > Bacteroidota > Bacteroidia > Flavobacteriales > Flavobacteriaceae > Leeuwenhoekiella > Leeuwenhoekiella palythoae. Next base: position 3,853,521 of record NZ_CP084318.1, on the reverse strand, counting down.
CATCATCATTCGGGATTCGTTATTTTCTTCGGGGTTGGCATCGCCAATTTTGGTTTCGGCAACATACACCATAAAAGAATCAATAAAACGCATAATAAACCACGTGATCGATAGAATTACTGCGATAAGCAAAATAGCATACAACGTACTGGCAAACGTTCCACCAAATGAAATCAATTTATTTAAAGCGATGTAGAAGAAAATCACGCCGATGGCCCAACCTGCTGGTGTTGCAAGCCTTTTAGCTATGGTGTTGACCCAGGCTTTTTCAGATTTTCTAAAAAGTCTTCTAAAGAATATTAAACTTATCTTCCCAAGAAAATAGCTGAGCACGATAAGAATAAAGGTTCCCACGACTTTCCACACTGGCATATTTAAAAAGCGTACGCGTGCCCAATCTGGCATCATACGATCTAGCTCTCGAGGGCCATAGGTCTCATATAGGCCGTCTATATTCTCCACAGTATTTGATGAAATGAGCCAAAACGCACCAAACTCTTTATACTTCACCCGTTGCAGTCGCAAAACAACATCTTTACCCTCAAGATCAATCTCACCAAACACAATGCTTCGCATTGGTTTACCGGCGATTGCTTGGTTAGTGGTTGTGCTAATATCTATCTGACCATCAGGACGATCAGATAGTCCGCCCCAATCAATTTTAACTCGTTGATTGAGCACGAAATATAGCTTTTCAGCTAGCGTAGAGGCTTCTTCCTGCGTGAGATTATTGGGAAGCAAATTAAAGTTGAGTGCATAAGATGCTTCCTTAAAATTATTATTGCGAGCGCTGCTGATAAAATGCTCAAGGGTCGCCTGAGGAGACTGAAAATTCAGTTTGTTAGGCGGTAGTCCGTTAGGCATATTCAACCTATTAATCACATAATAGGCTTCATTATATTCTTGAATCGCGTTAGGCAAAAAGGCTCCATCTTCAGGAACGGTAGCTTCACTATCGGGTAGATTGGCACCAGATTTTGCATTGGTAGAATCTTGAGCGAAGCCATTAAAATTTAACAATAGAATAAAGAGGAGAAGGATATGGTTAGCTTTCATAAGTTGAAATTTACGGTCAAATTTTAACAGCAGGTATTAGTGTTTCGTTAAAACCACCTAGGGAACAGCGCAGCGCTAAAACTTTCACAAGCTTTTAAGAATATTAAATGTATAATTCACGGTTATTTACATAGTTATACAATATTTTTAGAGCATCAGTAAAGTATACGGTCTGTTTAAAATCGAACAGATTATGGTTAATTGAGCATATTAAAATCGTGGGTTTTGCGATTAATATTGTTACAGTATTTTACTGTTATAAATCTGTTTTTCAGATAAGTAACCAACTATTTTTAATTCTGTAAATGAAAAATTTTTTATTTGTTTGTGCCGAAAATGACGCTTTAGCTCATTGTAAAGCCGGTGGTATGGCAGACGTGGTACGCGATGTTCCTAGACAGATTGCCGCAAGCGGCGATCAGGTTCATGTTGTGGTGCCTGCGTACAACCGTTTGCACAAAAACGGCCGACTCATCACAGAATTAAAATTCAATATCAGGGGAGAAGCAACTCTCGCTTCAATTTATGAGGTCGAACCTAAAAAGCAAATTCCGGGGATTACACATTATGTCATTGATCATCCGGAAATCGTTGAGGGGAATATCGCACATATTTATAATGACGACCCGGAAGAACCTTTTTTTACTGATGCCGTAAAGTATTTTATTTTTAATACTGCAGTAGCACAGGCGGTAAAGCAAAATTTGTTTGACCATATTGATGTCGTGCATTTACACGATTGGCACACGGCGTTACTGTTATTTCATAGAGCTTTTCATCAAGATTTCACGATATTAAAAGACAGCAAATTTGTTTACAGTATTCACAATCTAAGTTTACAAGGGATTAGACCTTTGAATAATAATTTTGCGTCTATCAATAATTTTTTTCCGGAGCTGGGCTACGAGTATGATAAAGTGAAAGATCCCAGATATAATGACTGCATTAACTTGATGGCAGTGGGAATTCGCCTTGCCGATAAAGTGCACACGGTGAGTCCGTCTTATATGCAAGACATTATGAGACCTAGTCATAAGCCTGAATTTATTGGAGGAGAAGGCCTAGAAGAAGATTTACGAACCGCTTTTGCCGAAGGTAGACTGCACGGCATTTTGAATGGTGTGAACTATAAAAATATGCGCGTAGCAAAAAAAGGGAATCTGTACGCCAATATTCTTGTTCAAATCTTTAAATGGATTCAGGAAGAATCAAAAAAATACAAGTCTGACATTTTGGCGAATACAGGTGAAAAAGTGGTGCATCTACTCTTGAATCCACCCAGTTTTGTAGCGTCTAGTGTAGCGCGTATGACTGAGCAAAAGTTTTATTTCTTCAAGCGTAATCCCGAAGCGCTAAAGGCTATTTTAACCAATCTGGAATCTCAGAATGGTATATTTATTCTTCTAGGTACCGGCGAGCCGGAGTATGAGCGTTTGATGCGCGATATTAGTTATGAGCACGCCAATTTTATTTTCATAAATGGCCAATCTGAAGATATCATAGATTCTATTTATCTGGAGTCTAATTTATATTTTATGCCAAGTCTTTTTGAGCCGTGTGGCATTAGCCAAATGCTCGCCATGCGAAATGGTGTTCTTTGTTTAGTGCATCACACAGGCGGACTCATTGATACCGTGCGGGATGGGGTAGATGGTTTTGCTTTTTACGGGTCACACATCGACGAGACGGTAACAAATATGGTGAAAGCTTTTGCAAATTGTATAGAGGTATTTCAAAATGATCGTAAACGCTGGGGCGTTATGCGCCGAAAGGCTAAAGCTGTGCGTTTTTCCTGGGAAGATTCGGTGAAAAAATATTATGACAAGCTCTATACGTACTAAAGTCTAACCGCCAATCGCGATCATACTACGGTTGTTACTGTGTAGATCAGGATTGGTAAGTTGGTCAAAATCAGTCATACCGGCGCGTACAGCTTTTTTGGCGTTCAATGCAGCATCAATAAGTTCTTCTAGTTTTTCGCCTTCGCGAAAAGGTTTCAACAGGTTTGTTTCTTCATTAGAAAACAGGCAATTTTTCAATTTTCCGTCTGCGGTTAGTCGAATACGGTTACAACTATCACAAAACGGATTAGTAACCGAACTGATTATACCGAAGGTTCCTTGAAACCCTTCGATCTTAAAATTACGCGCGGTAAAGTTTTTCTCGTTAGGAAGTGGTTGCAAGGCTTCGACACCAAAATGATCAGTCACCCGATTGATGACCTCGGCCTGAGATACTAGTTTTTCTTTATTCCAGGCATTTCCATCAAAAGGCATAAACTCAATAAAGCGCACATTGATCGCTCGTGCTTTGGTGAGATTAATAAAATCTACAATTTCATCTTCATTAAAATTTTTCATCAAGACCGCATTAACCTTGACATTAAAACCTTCTTTAATGAGTTGTTCAATATTCTCAAATGCTTTTTTGTACTGATCTCTTCTGGTGATGAGCTTAAATTTTTCGGCATTTAAACTATCAAGACTCACGTTAATATCGTGAAGCCCGTAGCGTTTAAAATCTTCAATAAAACGATGAGTAAGCAGCGCATTGGTGGTGATCGATAACTTTACGGGGAGTTTAGCTAAACGCGCTAAAATAGCTGTAAAATCCTTGCGTACAAGAGGTTCGCCACCGGTTAGTCTAATTTTAGTTACTCCGTGATCAACAAATACTTTGGCGAAAGTTTCGATCTCATCTGCGGTCATAAGATGCGACCGAGGACTTAATGGAATTCCGTCGTGCGGCATACAATATGTGCAGCGTAAATTACATTTTTCGCTTAGCGAAATCCGTAAATAGCTGTGCTTGCGACCGTGCGTATCTGTTAATATTGAAGTTGTACTATTCATTGGCTTGGTGTTGTGCACCTCTTAAAATTTTAAAAACATGTAATAAATGCGGGAAAACAGCATCCATAGATTCTTTGGCTCCGTTAGTGGAACCGGGTAATGCCAAAACGAGGCAATTTCCCAGCGTTCCTACCACGCTGCGGGAAAGCATAGCATAGGGCATACGGTCCTGACCATATTTGCGAATGGCTTCTTCAACCCCCGGAATTCTACGCTCTAAAATAGGTTCAAGCGCTTCTGGAGTGACATCACGCATACTCAGGCCTGTTCCGCCCGTGTAGATCAATAAGTTGACCACTTCAGAAAGCTCCATTGCTTTGTTGCGAATGGTTTGCAAATCATCAGGGATGATCTCATAGCCTTGTATCTGCACATCACTGGCTTGAAGTTTCTCCATAATTGCTTTACCGGCGCGATCTTCTTTTTTTCCTTCAGAAATTGAATCTGAACATACAATAACATGCGCACTAAGTCGCGACGGATTCTGATCTTTAAAACTGCTTTTGCCGCCTTTTTTGTGCAGAAGCTTCACGTTGTTGATCTCTATACCTTTATCAATAGGTTTGAGCATATCATACATCGTCAACGCGATCACCGAAGCACCGTGCATCGCTTCAACTTCTACACCGGTTTTGTAAACGGTTTTAACCGTAATCTCAATAAAGACCTGTAAACCTTCAATACGATATTCAACCGCGGTATATTCTACCGGTAACGGATGACAGTCAGGAATTGAGGTATGCGTATTTTTTACGGCAAACAAACCCGCAGTTTTTGCCATTTCAAACACATTGCCTTTGGGTACGGCGTTGCGCTGCAACGCATCTATAGTTTCTTGTTTACTAACGCGTACCGTGGCTTGAGCGGTAGCAGATCTTAACGTATTTATTTTATGTGTGATGTCAACCATAATGGAAATTTCAGAATTTGTGATGGAAAGCTTTAAGATTAACTATTGACTTTCCATTGGTGGGTTTCATCTTCAAAAATCTCTTTTCCGAAGATTGGAGTGTGTTCTTTCACTTGGTTTACCAGCCATTCGGTAGCAGCATAAACTTCTTTTCTGCGCACCGCGGAAACAAAAACAAAAAAGCAGATTTCTCCAGCCTTTATTGTTCCCAGACTGTGGTAAATATGCATACAGATCAGATCGAATTTTTCAAAAGCAGCCTCACGAATTTCGTTTAGCTTGGTGTTTGCCAGTTCTTCGTAACAAGTGTATTCAATAGCGGCAACATTTTTGCCATCTACAGCATCTGCACGCACCTGACCTAAAAAGATATTGTGTGCACCAATGCTAGTCTTAGATTGATGTTTAGCGATAGCATCGCCAATAAATTCACTACTGATGGGACCTTCTATAAATACTTTTTTCATAATCTTTTACTTTATGATCGTTACTGGTGTAACGAGATTTTTAAGTTGCGTAGCATTTTCTGCCAGAGGCTTTATGTTAATGTGATTTTCTTTTAAATAGTTAACGGCTTGTAATGCTCGTTGACCACTTTGGCAAAAAACATAATAGTTTTGTTCTGGTTTGAACAAAGATTTATTTTGCGATAACTCTGAAAGCGGAATTTCCAAAACCGCAGGATGCTTGATTCTGGGTTGCTCCTCAAGATTGCGAACGTCTAATAATATAGCGTGCTCTAGAAATTCTTGCTTAAAATTGACCTGAATGTTTTCGGACTTATTATGGTTTTCATCAAAAAAATCTTGAGTGATCTCAACTGATTCTTTTTTAGAAAATTTGAATTTCTCTTGGTGCGCCGTCAACGTATTGTACACGAGCAATTCTCCAGAAAGAATACTGCCGGTTTGCAAGATGATTTTCATCACTTCTGCGGCTTGCAGCATACCTATAATTCCCACGCTTGTTCCTAAAACGCCGGCTTCGGCACAGCTAGGTACTTCAACCGCCTTTGGAAATAAACAGCGATAGGTTGGTCCATTATTGTAATTGAATACCGAAACCTGACCTTCAAAACGGTGAATGCTTCCGTATATTACGGGTTTTGAAGTGAGCACAGCAGCGTCATTTATGAGATAACGCACATTAATGCGATCTGTAGCATCGACTATAATATTGTATTGATCAAATAATTCTAGTGCGTTCTTTCCACTTAAATATTCCGGATAGCCGGTAATAGTACATTGAGGTTGTTGCTTTTGAAGCACTTGTTTTGCTTGCTCAACCTTAAATGCACCCAAATATTCTGGGGTATATAAAATCTGGCGGTGCAGGTTACTTTCTTCAATACGATCGCCATCAACAATGCCCAAATGCCCAACACCCGCAGCAGCAAGATAGGGCAGAAGAGCGCAGCCCAAACCACCGGCTCCAATCACGAGCACTCGTGCATCAGCAATTTGCTGCTGGCCCTGTTCCCCAACTTGAGGTAATATGATTTGACGTTGATAGTGATTCATAATTTTTGTTTAACCTCCGGCATAGGGTGGAAGCAACGCAATAACATCTCCTTCTTTTAGCGTCACATTTTCATCCTGATCAATAAGTTTTTGATTGATCGCCAGCTGAAATGGAATATGGCCTATCGCATTGTTTTTTTTTAGATGATCTAAAAGCGCGGCCGAGGTATGTTGCTCAATACCGCGTGTTTCTTCGTGTGTACCCAGAACATCTACTAATTGTCCAAAATATTTAAGTGTAACTTCCATTCAATTCAATTCTTGTTCAACACGCGCTAAAACCTCAGGCGTATTGATATTAGTAAAAGCCCGTTCTTCTGTAAAATTAAGGGCTATGTAATTGTTCGTTTTGATAAAATCAAATAATCTTAACTGATCCTTCTCTAAATGCGCTTCCAGATTCTTGAGTATTTTTTTACTGTAAATCCCTATAAGCGGATGCCAATTGGTCGCTGTTTCGGCAAATATGATATCTGCTGTTTTCTTTTCAGCTATCAAACGTTTAAGAACTGATGTATCTAAAAGCGGAATGTCACAACTCAAGATCAAAATACGCTCCTGATTTGTGTGTTTTAGCGCCGCGTGAATACCACCTAACGGACCCTTATCTTTATAATGATCATTTATAATTGGAAGCCCAAAACGGCTATACTCCGAGTTTTGTGTGACAAAAACTATTTCTTTAGAAACCTCATTTATTCCGCTGATTATATGATCTATAAAATGCTTTTCTTGAAGCATGGCTAAACCTTTGTCACGACCCATTCTTGAGCTTTTTCCGCCGCAAAGAATATAAATCGGAATGTTATGTGCAGAAGATTCAGTCATCTATTTTTTTATTCGAGTGTCGTCCCAACGGAAGCTCTAAAGGCTTGCCCCCAGATAGTTTACTTCTTTAAATTTCTCATTCAAAAATTCTTCGCAGGCAGCGTTTAATTGTTCAAATTCTACGATCATTTCTTTTCCATAATCGGTTAAATAAGTTCCACCGCCAGATTTTCCACCGGTATTGGTCACCACAAGTGGATATTTAGCAGTAGAATTCATCGCATTGATTAGCCCCCAAGCTTTTTTATAAGACATCTTCATCGCTCTGGCGGCAGCACTAATAGATTGCGTTTCTTGAACTTTTTTTAAAAGTTCAATGCGACCATAGCCTAAAAAAACACTGCCTTCATCCTCAATCCAAACTCTACTTTTTATCTGCATCATCCTAAAAGTTTAAATCAATATAACCTACCTGCTGGCCTTTTTCTAGAATCTCTTGACCTTCTTCAACCACAAGAAGTGCGTTGCTTAAAGCATAAGTATTCAGCATCGAACTAGCCTGACCTGTGTAAGGTGTAATGGTATCATCTGCTACCCCGGCTTTCAAAAACAGAGTTTTACCAATAGGATTTTTTACAGATTCTGTTAATCTGGCTTTACGCGTTGGTAAAAAAGGCGATAGACTTCCCATACGTGCTCTTAAGTGCGGTAAAACATAGACGTAAAATGCGGTCAGACTAGATGCCGGATTACCTGGCAATCCAAAAACTGATTTAGAATCTTTGATACCAAACCATAATGGTTTTCCCGGTTTTTGATTGACCTTGTAAAAATGTTCAGTGACCGAATTTGCTTTTAACGCCTCTTGTACAAAATCATAATCTCCTACTGAAATCCCACCGGACACTAAGAGTACATCGTGAGTTTCTAAAGCTTGCGCTATACTATTTTTAGTTTCTTCAAAAGTGTCTTTTGCTTCAACAAGAGTGACTTCAATAATCCCCAAACGAGCTAAAGCATTTTTCAGCATAATGCCATTGCTTTCATAAATATGATTGGGTTCTAGTGGCGTTCCGGGTTCTTGCAACTCGTCTCCGGTCATCAGGACAGCAACTTTAGGCAAACTGTAAACTGAAACTTCTGTGATGCCTAAACCTGCTAAAAATCCTATGCTTGCTTCATTAATTGTATGTCCTTGCTCTAACACTTTTACTCCTTCAGTTACTTGTTCGCCCACCGGTCTTATGTTAGCTCCTTTGGCTGGCAGTTTTTGCAGGTGTAATATTTGATCTTCGAACTGGGTGTGTTCCTGTATAATTACTGTATCTGCAGCATTAGGTACGGGAGCCCCCGTAAAAATGCGAATTGCTTCCCCTTTTTTTAATTGGGGCACTTTTGTAGCACCGGCTTGAACTTTACCGGCCAATGTCAACGAAGTGATTCCTTCCTCAAAAATAAATGCGTAACCATCCATGGCTGACTGCCGAAACGGTGGTAATGATATAGGCGCGTTTATCGCTTCAGCTAAATAGCGCTGGCGACTTTTAGATACAGGTACTAAAGTCCTTGGTAAAAGGCTAGCCTTTTCTATAACTATTTTTTGAGCCTGAGCAACTGAAATCATTTTTAAAAAGCGTTATGTTTTAGCGAATATAACGAAATCTATTTCATACATCAACGATATCGCCTTTTCGTTAACAGGCTTTTAGGAGCTTCTCAAGAATTTCGACTTTTATTTAGTTTTTCCTTAATAGCGCGCTGTGACTATAATGGCTAAATTGTTTTTTGAAATCATTCAGCATAAAAATTTAGAAATATTATGTCAAAGCCTGTAAACAGAGGAGTGTCTATCACCGGAATCGAAGAATTTACAAACATAAAACTCGGAGAACCAGTACGTGACGCCGCCGGAATGTTGGGCGTAAAAGAGGCTCTCAAACACGGTTTTAAAGAGATGGGCGTGTTGCGCTCTATGGGCGCTCTGCTCAAAATGAATCAGAAAGATGGCTTTGACTGCCCCAGTTGCGCCTGGCCTGATCCAGAAAATAGATCTCCTGTTGCAGAATATTGTGAGAATGGTGCAAAAGCACTTGCTGATGAAGCTACTTTGGCTAAGGCAGATACTAATTTGTTCAAAAAATGGAGCGTGGGAGAGTTGTCGCAACTTTCAGATTACGAACTGAATAAATTTGGTAGACTTACAGAACCCATGGTTTTAAAACCAGATAGCACGCATTACGAACCGATTACTTGGGAAGAAGCGTACCAACTTATAGCAACCCATTTAAAGGAATTGCGTTCGCCTGATGAGGCGATCTTTTACACCTCTGGTCGTTCTAGTAACGAAGCTGCTTTTTTATACGGAACCTTCGCGCGTGCTTTTGGCACTAATAATTTACCCGATTGTTCAAATATGTGCCACGAATCTAGCGGTGTTGCGCTCGGTGAAACGCTTGGAATAGGGAAGGGCTCCACCGTACTAGAAGATCTTTATGAAGCAGAAGTGATCCTGATCGCAGGGCAAAATCCGGGAACGAATCACCCCAGAATGATGTCAGCATTAGAAAAGTGCAAAAACAATGGCGGAAAAGTAATCAGCATAAATCCTTTAGAGGAATCCGGATTAGTGAATTTTAAAAATCCGCAACACTTGAGCGGAACTATTGGAAGCGGAGTTCAAATGGCCGATTTGCATTTACCGGTTCAGATCAATCAAGATATTCCGTTAATGAAACTCATCTTAAAGAAGCTGGCAGTTCTTGATGGTATTGATTATTCGGTTTTTGATCACGCGTTTATTGAAAAATATACTTCGGGCTATAAAGCTTTGATGCTGGATCTTGATCAATATGACGAGCAAGATCTTTTAAATAGATGCGGGGTAAGTGAAGCTTCAATCAACAAAGCGGTTGCGATGCTGCGTAAAGCTAAAAAAATCATTGTGTGCTGGGCAATGGGGCTCACGCAACATAAAAACGGAGTTGAGAATATACGTGAATTCGTGAACCTCTTATTACTGAAAGGTGCTCTTGGTAAACCCGGCGCCGGAACGTGTCCCGTGCGCGGCCATAGTAATGTGCAAGGAGATCGAAGTGTGGGGATTCAGCATTTTGTAGATGAAGCGATGAACGAACGCATACGGAAGCATATGTCTTTTGAACCGCCTAAAAATAGGGGCTTGGATGTCGTAGAGTCCATACAAGCGATGCACGAAGGCAAAGCGAAAGCATTTTTCTGTTTAGGTGGAAATTTTTTAATGGCTGCTTCTGATACTAAGTATACCGCCGAAGCTATTGAGCAGTGTGATCTAACGGTGCAAATAAGTACTAAACTCAATCGCTCACATCTTGTCACCGGTAAAACTGCGCTCATTTTACCTACGTTGGGTAGGTCTGAAAAGGATATGAATGGGGATACTAAGCGTTACTTCACTGTCGAAAATAGTATGGGAAAAGTGAGTCAATCTAAAGGGGTTCTAAAACCCGTAGCCGGAAACTTGCGCAGTGAGCCACAAATCATCGCCGAACTTGCTGACGCTTATTTTGACTATCATCCATTAGACTGGAAGCAGCTAAGTCAAGATTATGATTTGATTCGCGAGTATATAGATAAAGTGGCTAAAGGCTTTGAAGAAACCTCAAAACGCTCTGAAGGACACGGATATTATTTACCCAATAATGTACGCAACCTAGACTTTAGTATGCTTCCGGAAGGGAAAGCCCAACTCACGGTCAATAAATTACCAGAACATCAACTTGATAACGATGAACTTATGTTGATGACTATACGTTCTCACAATCAATTTAATACCACGATTTATGGTCTTGATGATCGTTATCGCGGTGTATATAATGAGCGTCGGGTAGTCTTTATTAATAAAGAAGATATGAAAGCGCAAGGTTTACATAAACTGGATGTTGTAGATCTTACGAGCAGTTATGACGGGGTAGTGCGCACAGCACATAAATTTCTGGTCGTACCGTATGAAATACCCAAAGGCAATATAGCGGCCTATTTCCCTGAAACCAATGTACTTGTACCTTACAATCATTATGCAGATCGCAGCAACACCCCAATAAGTAAATCAGTTAAAGTAAGGATTGTAAAACGGGTTGATTTGAGTAATTAGGAGTATGGGTGTACTCACCGAAGCAATACAACACGCGTGGAGCTTGTGGTCTATTCATATGAATTCAGTTAAGTTGGGCAAATGATACTATTGATGATTTGCCGTCTTTAAGTTAATTTAATACATCTGAATAGACCTTCAACATTATCTCCATAGCTTAAACTTCAATACTCAAAATTCCATAATAGAATCAAGCCCTCTTTTTAAACCTTTGAAAGTACCAACTTTCTCAATAGCCAAAAGTCCGCCTTTTACATATGGTTCAGCGCTCGCACCAGAATCATGCCTTATCAATAATTTCTCGTCTTTTAGGCCAAAAATTGTTTCAATAGAAATAACGTGACCCGGAAGCCTAACTGAATGAACTTGAACATCGTTAAGATTTGCACCACGACTTGCCTGATCACCCATCAATTCATCTTCGGTAACATATTTATTGGGTTTCTGAACTTTTGATAGGCGATATGCAAGTTCTCTTGCTGTTCCGCTTGGGGCATCAATCTTATCTTCGTGAGTATAATCTATAATTTCAAAATTAGGAATATACTTAGCTGCCATTTCTGAGAATTTTTGAAGAAGCACCACAGTCAAAGCAAAGTTCCCAACCGCTAGGATAGAGGTGTTAAACCTGTTTGCAGCTTTTTCAATATCAGCGTAATCTGCATCAGTTAAACCAGAGGTTCCGACGATGACATTTTTACCTTTTTCTGTTGCTTTTAAAATGTTGTTTTTAGTACTATTGGGTTTGGTATATTCTACAAGAATGTCAAAATCGACTTTATCTAAAGCAATTTCAATATTTTCATAAATGGGTATGGGTTCTGAATCTATTTGTAGAATTTGTGCAAGGTCTTCACCTTTATGCGTGCGTGATAATGCACCAACTAATTGCATATTTGGGTGATTAAAAACGCCTTTGCACAAAGCAGCACCTGCCCATCCCGTTCCTCCTGCTATAAATACTTTGATCATAATGATTGAAATTAAAGTTTAACACATCTTTTTTTCTCTAAATAATAGAGTTGTCTTTAAAAATAACTAGTTAGAATAGCTAGCATTTAGTTTATGTAACTAGTTACGTAAAAGTATTCTATTTAAATGTAACCGGTTACGTTAATGTGATTAATTAACAATTCTAGTTAGGGAAGGAGTGCGCGTCTAAAGTCAAATCCTATTTAATATACTTTATAATATAGAGTCATTCGTGAGCCAGCGTTGGCTATTTCAATGAAAGATTATTGGTTACACTGTGATTTATATAAACAAATTCCAAAACATATATTTTTAATTATTTACGTAGTAGAATTATTTTATTAAGTATAAATACTTATATTTGGTTTTATAAATACGTAGCATATGAAAAAAGTAATCGTAGTTGGTAATGGGATGGTTGGGTATAAATTCTGTGAAAAACTCAGTCAGCATCCCGATTTTGAAGCTTATGAGCTCACCGTTTTTGGTGAAGAATCTAGACCTGCTTATGACCGTGTTCATCTAAGTGAGTACTTTTCTGATAAATCTGCAGATGAACTTTTGTTAGCACCTTCAGCGTGGTATGCCTCTAAAAACATTGACCTGCGCACTTCAGAATTAGTGATCGCTATCAATACAGATGCGCAAACGATCACTACTCATAAAGAAGGCCAATATGCTTATGATTATCTGGTCTTAGCCACTGGGTCTTCTCCATTTGTTCCACCTATAAAAGGAGCTGATAAGCAAGGTGTTTTTGTTTACCGCACCATTGAAGACCTCGATGCTATGAAGGCTTATGCCACCAAGCTAAAAGCAGCCGGTAAAAAGAATGCAGCCGTTCTTGGTGGTGGTCTGTTAGGTTTAGAAGCAGCGAACGCCGCTAAAGAATTAGGCTTAAATGCACATGTTGTAGAATTTGCCTCACGATTAATGCCCAGACAGCTTGATCAGCAAGCGAGTGATATGCTTCAAGCCAAAATAGAAAGTTTGGGTATAGGTATTCACCTAAGTAAAGCTACTGATCTTATTGCAGGTGAGGATTGTATTACGCGAATGGATTTTGCTGATGATACGCATTTAGATGTAGATATGCTTATCATTTCTGCTGGTATCAGGCCTAGGGATGAATTGGCGCGTAACGCTGGCATACAAGTAGGAGCGCGCGGTGGTATTTATGTTAATGAGAAAATGCAAACTTCGGTTGAGACTATTTATGCAATAGGTGAAGTCGCGTTGTATAACGAAGGAATTTACGGCCTTGTTGCACCAGGTTATGAGATGGCAGATGTGGCGGTACAGCAGATTACTGGTGGCGATAAATGTATGGCTGCATCCATAGATATGTCTACCCAACTTAAACTTATAGGTACAGAGGTTGCAAGTTTTGGCGATCCTTTTGTTGAAAATGATGAGATTGTTGCCATTACTTATGAAAACAAACACAGTGGCGTTTATAAACGTATTAACGTAGCCCGTGATGGTTCACGCTTGTACGGCGGTATTCTCGTTGGTGATTCTTCAGATTACAACAGTTTATTTCAGATCTATTATAACGTAATGAAACTTCCGGAAAATCCTGAAGATTTAATCTTGGGTTCTCGAGGTGGAGACAGTATCCTAGGCAGTGTACTTGATTTACCAGATTCTGCTCAAATATGTTCTTGCGAAAGCGTTTCTAAAGGAGCAATTTGTAAAAGTCTTGAAGATGGAAGCTGCTCAGGATATAAAGATATTGTGAGTTGTACTAAAGCCACTACCGGTTGTGGTGGTTGTAAACCTATGGTGACTGATCTGGTAAACGAGACCCTTAAATCTTTAGGAAAAGAAATAAAAGATACGGTGTGTGAACATTTTGAATTCAGCCGGCAGGAGCTTTACGATCTGGTCAAAGTAAAGAAGATCACAACTTTTGAAGAAGCACTTCAGAAAATAGGAAAAGGATGCGGTTGTGAAATTTGTAAGCCGGTACTGGCTTCTGTTTTTTCGAGCATTTATATGGAAACTGCTAACAAGCAACCGGCTATACAGGATTCTAATGACCGATTTCTCGCCAATATTCAGCGAAATGGTACCTACTCAGTGGTACCTAGAGTTCCGGGAGGTGAGATCACGCCTGAAAAACTTATAGTTTTAGGTGAAATAGCAAAACAGTATGATCTGTACACCAAGATCACAGGCGGGCAACGCATAGACTTATTTGGAGCACAATTGCACGAATTACCGTTGATCTGGAAAGCGCTCATAGATGCAGGATTTGAAAGTGGTCACGCCTACGGAAAATCCTTGCGTACCGTTAAGAGTTGTGTAGGGTCTACTTGGTGTCGTTACGGTATGCACGAGTCAGTTTCTTTTGCTATTGAAATTGAAAACAGGTACCGCGGTTTACGCTCTCCACATAAACTGAAGGGTGGCGTATCAGGTTGTATACGAGAGTGTGCAGAAGCCCGAGGAAAGGATTTTGGATTGATCGCGGTAGATGGAGGATGGAATTTATATGTATGTGGAAACGGTGGCGCCACACCTAAACACGCTATTCTTCTTGCTGAAAAATTAGATGACGCAACCTGCGTTAAATACTTAGATCGCTTTTTGATGTATTACATACGTACTGCGGGGCCGCTAGTTCGTACCGCTCCTTGGCTTGAAAAACTGGATGGGGGAATTGAGTATCTCAAAAAGGTAATTATTGAAGATAGCCTTGGGATCGCCGATGACCTTGAGCAAGAAATGCAAGGTTTGGTAAATAGATACGAATGCGAATGGAAACAAGCTATTGAAAACCCCGAAATGGCAAGCCGATTTAAGCATTTTGTAAACTCTGACGATACAGATGATAATATTGAGTTTGTTGCGTTGAGGGATCAAAAAATGCCAAAACCTTGGACCTCCTAAAACTGGCAGAATTTTTCATACCACAATAGAAGTTTCAAATAAAAGCATATTCAACAGGTAATTTTAAAAAATCACTTATGGAAGAATTACTCAATACGTATAAAAGTGTAACACTGGAAGGGGCCAGAACTTGGGTACAAGTTGGTCACCAATCCGATTTTCCGCAGAATGGTGGGGCGTGCATTAAACACAAAAACAAGCAGATCGCAGTGTATAATTTCAGTCTTACCCAGTCGTGGTATGCGTGCCAGAACTTATGCCCGCATAAAATGGAAATGGTACTTTCAAGAGGTATGATCGGTGATCTAGACGGTATTCCCAAAGTAGCGTGCCCATTGCACAAAAAGACCTTTTCGCTTGAAAATGGTTCAAATCTAAACGGAGAAAATTTTAAAATTGCGGTCTATCCGGTAAAAATTCAAAATGAAATGGTGTATATTGGTTTTGAGGATTAATAACCTGAACCATGACAAAACTCGAGCAAGCGATACAAAAAATAGATGCTTTAAATGCGCAAGATCCTAATCTTGAAAAAGATGGTGAGCAAGAAGTCCCTAAAGAATTGTTGTATTCGCAACGTATGACGCAACATTTATTTGCCTTTGAGCCAGATGCTAGTGAACCTTTACAAGTTGCGGCCAGAGCTCAACATATTTGCCGCTGGAAAAGCCCTCGGGAAGATTACCCGATGACCCGTGTAGGCTATTTAAAATGGCGCGAGGAATTAAAAAAAATGCACGCACAAGTGACTGGGGATCTATTAGAATCTTTAGACTTTGAGAAGGAATTTATAGATCGGGTTCAGTTTCTAATTAAGAAAAAGCGCATTAAAAAAGATCAGGAATCTCAAACCTTAGAAGATGTAATTTGTTTGGTATTCTTAAGCTATTATTTTGAAGATTTTGCAGCCAAGCACGAGACAGATAAAGTCATTGATATTGTTCAGAAAACTTGGGCAAAAATGTCTGAGAAAGGCCAGCAGGCAGCGCTTAAACTTCCACTAAGTGCAACCACATTAGATCTGGTGGGTAAAGCACTTGCTTAATGTAATTATGGCATCGTTAGATCAAAAAACCTTTGTAAAATTACGCCGCCTCTACATAATTGCTTTGAGCCTCATCGCAGTCTCGGTTTTCGTAAGTCAGTTTTTAGTACAGAATTTTTTAGATGATCAGGCTACTGACAGTAGAGTGATCAATATTGCCGGGCGGCAGCGTATGTTAAGCCAAAAGCTTACAAAAGAAGCCATTCAACTTAAATATCCGGATTCTAAATTTGCGTTGCGTGCTCTTCAAGATAGTTTGGCTCAAACCCGTAATCTATGGTATGTGAGTCACAAAGCGCTTCAGCAAGGCAGCGATTCCTTACAAATTCCGCATATCGCTTCAGATACTATTGCCAAACTTTATGAGAAGATCAATCCGTTTTTTAATCAAATTCTGGATGCTTCATCCACGCTAGTTCGTTCATCTCAAAATACGGATCAATCCAGCCCGGAGATGGACTCCGCGATACCAACGATTCAGAATAACGAGGGAGCGTTTTTAAAATGGATGGATCAAATTGTAGATCAGTATGAACTCGAAGCTGCTTCAAAAATTGACCGTCTTCGTACGCTAGAAACGCTACTTGCTTGTCTTACACTTTTGATTTTATTGGGCGAATTTATATTTATTTTCTGGCCTACAGCAAAAGTCGTTCGTAACGGAATGCTGGAACTTATTAATGCAGAGCGTAAAGCTTTAAAAATGGCAAAAGATGCCGATACACTTACAGAGTCAAAAGAAAAATTGCTTTGGGAATCTCGAGCCTTAAACCAAGCAATGGATAAAACATTACTTTTTGTACGCACCGATACTAGCGGTGTACTCCTTCAGGCAGGAGAACAGTTTAAAAAAATGTTTAAGCTTAATTCAGTACAAGAGAATACAAAGTTCGCTTCGGTGATCTCAAATGTTGAACTCGAGCAACAAAATCTAGAAAAGATTCTCACTGAACATAAAAAAAACGGATGGCAAGGTGAGGTTAAAGGCAGATCGCCAGAAGGTAAAGATTTGTATTTAGAGATGTCGTTACTACCGTTTCAAAAGGAGAAAAGTAGCAACGAACTTCTAATAATTCTTTTAGATATAACCAAAAGAAAAGAAGCGCACGAGGAAATAGAGCGGTTAACTAAAGCCAATTTTGAAGAGCGCATAAGCAGGCAGAAAAATGTCTCAAGACAAATTATTGAAAACCAGGAACAAGAACAAAACAGGATTGCGCAAGATCTCCACGACGGCATTGGTCAAATGTTGACCGGACTAAAATTCACCTTAGAGAGCATCAACCTCAAGGATCGTGACAAAGCACAGATTAAAATAGATCACCTTAAAGTACTCTCTTTAGATATTATAAAAGGCATACGTACCGCCACTTTCAATTTAACTCCACCAGAATTAACAGATCACGGTTTAGTGCCTGCATTGATTAAACTGGCTAAAGAATTAACCGGTTTAACGGGGAAACAAATCACTCTAAATAACGCGACAGGTTTTAATCAAAGGTTAGATTCCCTTGTGGAAATCAATACGTATCGTATTACGCAAGAAGCTGTAAATAATGCTATTAAATATGCAAATTCCACGAGTATTTTAGTACGCATTAGACATACGGAGCGTCTTCTAAGCCTAACCATTGAAGACGATGGCGATGGCTTTGATATTGAGCAAGCCCAACAAACTAAACGTGGAGATGGCGGTATGGGAATGACCTTTATGCGCGAACGTATGAACTATATAAATGGGAGACTTTTTGTAAATTCGGAAGTTGGAAAAGGAACCCGCATTACACTAAATATTCCTATTGATTGACCCCATGGATACTGAAACACTTAAAGTTATACTAGCAGATGATCACGTTCTAGTACGCGATGGTATAAAGGCGCTTTTAGAAGAAGAGCAGGAAATTATGGTCATAGATGAAGCCTCAAATGGTAAAGAAGCTTTACATGTTATCAAAGAGACCACTCCAGATTTACTTATTGTAGATATCAGAATGCCTGAAATGAATGGTATTGAAGTGGTACAAGCTATAAAAAACGAAGCTATTCCTGTAAAGACTTTGGTCTTATCTATGCACGATAGTGAAGAATATGTGTTGCAGTCCATACAAGCGGGCGCAGACGGATATTTGCTTAAAGGCTCAAGTAAAGAAGAATTTATAAAGGCTTTAAACACGATTAAAAATGGCGAAAAGTATTTTGCAGGCGAACTCTCCTCTATAATCATCAACAACTATGTGAATGGTAACGTGTCTTCTGTATCTAAACAAGAAACAAAGAAAGAATCGATTGCAGATGCTTTTAGTCTTACTAAGCGTGAACAGCAGATATTAAATTTAGTTCTCGAAGGAAAGAGTAATAAAGAAATAGGTGAGGAGCTTAATATTAGCAAACGTACTTGCGAGGTGCATCGTTTCAATTTGATGAAAAAATTAGAAGTTAAAAATCTTATGGAGCTGGCGAATAAGGTTTCAGCATTCAATATTTCTTAATTCGACAGCGTGATTACTAGAATATCTATAAAACTTAACACTCAGATTTAAAAGGTATTAGGAATTCCTTAAAACTTTGAACTACGTATTTTGATTAAGTATATATACTTATATTTGTGAGTATAAATACTTAATTATGAAAACAACAATCACTTCAGCTAAGGCAACGCGCCTAAATTTTCGAGATTTTACCAGTGTTCCAATGCGAACATTTTGGATTACATCAATTGCATTCTTTTTATGTTTCTTCGCTTGGTTTGGTATTGTGCCCTTTATGCCCGATGTGGTTAGAGATTTAGGACTTACACCTGCTCAAAAATGGAATTCTGTAATACTTGCTGTTTCAGGTACTGTATTTGCCCGTTTACTTATAGGGAAACTATGTGATAAATACGGACCAAGATTATGCTACACATGGTTGTTATTGCTTGGAGCTATACCGGTAATACTATGTGGTCTCGTGCAAACACCCTTACAATTCTTAATATGTAGATTGTTTATTGGTTTTATTGGGGCGAGTTTTGTGATCACACAGGTACACACCTCACTGATGTTTGCTTCTAATATCGTTGGGACTGCAAATGCGACCTCTGCCGGATGGGGAAATATGGGAGGTGGAGCCAACCGTTTAATTATGCCACTTATAGCTGCGGCTATCATAGGTTTAGGTGTTGCTGAAGCAGATGCCTGGAGGTATTCGCTTGTTATTGCCGGAGTAATTTGCTTTTTAATGGGGATCGTCTATTTCTTTTTTACAAAAGATACTCCTGAAGGAAATTTCAAAGAGATCAAAGCGGCGGGAAAAAAGATCAAAGGAAAAAAGAAGGATGAAGTTGGTTTTCTCGAAGCCTTAAAAGATTATCGCGTATGGATCTTATTTGTGGTCTATGCGGCGTGTTTTGGAATAGAGCTCACCGTTTACGGGACAATGGATGACTATTTGCAAAATACGTTTAATCTTGAACGCATAACAGCCGGTAATATCGTGCTCTCTTTTGCTTTGATGAATTTATTCGCGAGAACGCTTGGCGGGTATTTTGGAGATCGCTTAGGAAAATTAAAAGGTCTTCGCGGTCGTGTTTTGTTTCTTGTAGCCATCTTGGCTGTTGAGGGAGTAATGCTTGTTACCTTTTCTACCATTACCAGTCTATTGTTAGGAATTATTTTTCTAGTTGCTTTTAGTCTTTCGGTGCAAATGGCCGAAGGAGCAACTTTCTCTGTTGTGCCTTTTATTAATAAAAAGGCCATTGGTTCGATCTCAGGAATCGTGGGTGCAGGGGGTAATGTAGGTGCTTTTTTAGCAGCAATGCTTTTGAAATCAAAAGCTGCAGTTGCAGAGCAAGCAGCAATCAATGCTAATTCTGGTGCCAGTGAAGAGGTCATTCGCTTAGCACAGTCAGAAGCTGCAGCAACAGCAGTTTCTAGTGGATATTTCATTATAGGAATTATGGTGTTCGTCATCGGTCTATTAGCTTATGCTATAAAGTTCTCTACCGCAGATGAAAAGAATGCGATCGAAGAATTAAAGCTTTCGGGGCAAGAAAACCTTATACCGTCTAATGCATAAATAGTATTGAGGGTATTATTAAAATTTATTTTAGCGCATTTAATTTTGATAATACTCCTAAAACTTTAACCTTAGTAGAGCAAACTTATCTGTGGCAGCCCAATTATAGACTTCCTTGATAAATTTGATACAGAACTCGTAATTCATTAAACAAACGTATTTCTCGTTTATGCAGGATAACTCAATAAAATCTACTTGTTCCTATTGTGGAGTAGGGTGCGGTTTACTCATAAAGAAAGATTCTAAGAATAAGGTTTCGGTTGAAGGTGATCCAGACCACCCGGTGAATAAAGGTATGCTGTGCTCAAAAGGCAGAAACCTTCATTATGTGGTAAATGACACTTCAGACCGGTTGCTTTATCCTCAAATGCGCTGGAGTAAATCGCATCCTAATCTGGATAGGGTAGATTGGGATACTGCATTAGAGCGTGCTGCACATGTTTTTAAATCCATTATCAAACAGCACGGTCCGGATAGCGTGGGCTTCTATGTTTCAGGACAATGCTTAACCGAAGAATATTATATCGCCAATAAACTTGTAAAAGGCTTTTTAGGAACTAATAATATTGATACCAATAGCCGTTTGTGTATGAGTAGTGCAGTGGTGGGCTATAAAAAGACTTTTGGTGAAGATTCTGTTCCTATTGCTTATGCAGATATTGAACTGGCAGATTGTTTTTTGATTACCGGAGCTAATCCGGCGTATTGCCATCCTATACTGTTTCGGCGTATTGAAGCGCATAAAGAAAAGAATCCCGATGTTAAAATAATAGCTGTAGATCCGCGACGAACAGATACTGCAGCTTATGCAGATTTACATCTTCAGCTGTTGCCCGGTACTGATATCATTCTATATAACGCCATTGGCCGAAGACTTTTAGAACAAGGTCTGGTAGATAAAGATTTCATAGATAATCACACCGAAGGTTTTGCGCAATACCGCGCTCAAGTTATGCAACTGTCTTTAAAGGAAGCTGCGAAGCAATGTGGTGTTCCGGTGGCTGACATAAAAAAGGCTGCTGACATAATAGGCATCAGTAAAGGTTTTATAAGTATGTGGGCGATGGGCTTAAACCAAAGCGTCGTAGGTACTAATAAGAATTTTGCCCTCTTAAACCTATCTTTAATAACCGGTCAGGTTGGCAAGCCAGGCTCGGGTCCTTTTTCACTCACTGGTCAACCTAATGCTATGGGAGGTCGAGAAGTGGGCGGTATGGCTAATTTATTAGCGGTGCACAAAGATTTAATGAATGAAAATCATCGTCGTGAAGTTGCTCATTTTTGGGGTGTGAACGAGATTTCTGGAAAACCGGGCTACACCGCAACACAGATGTTTGAAGCCTTAGAGACAGGACGATTAAAAGCTGTATGGATTATTTGCACCAATCCGTCTGTGAGTTTGCCAGATGTGCGGAAGGTTGATAAAGCACTTCAAAATGCAAAATTTGTTGTGGTTCAAGATATTTCTAAGCGTTCAGATACGTTGCAATATGCAGACTTAATTTTGCCTGCTGCAGGATGGTTGGAGAAAGAAGGAACGATGACCAATTCAGAACGAAGAATTTCGCACTTGCCTAAGGTTGTGGAGGCACCCGGTGAAGCTAGGCCAGATGTAGAAATACTTTGTGATTTTGCACAAAAAATGGGGTTCAGAGGCTTTGATTACTACAATACCTCAGAGATTTATCAAGAATACGCCGCGATGACTAAAGGCACCAATATTGATATTTCTTACCTTAATTATGATCGTCTAAAAAACGAGGGAACATTTCAATGGCCGGTGAATACGTACAGACATATCGGAACACCGCGTTTGTTTGAGGATAAAAAGTTTTATACACCTAGTAAAAAGGCGGTATTTAATATTCCGACTACTTTGTATAATCGTTCTATAAAGCCTGATGCCGAATATCCTTTTGTGTTAACTACAGGTCGTGTGCGCGATCAATGGCATACCATGACAAAAACCGGCAAGGTGTCCCGTTTAAAAACGCATTATCCCACACCGGTATTGGAAATTCATCCGGTTGATGCCGTTAAACTAAAGATAAGAGAAGGAACTATTTGTGAGGTTGCTAGCGAAAACGGTAATGTTCGTGTCAAAGCAAAACTAACTGATACCATTCGACAGGGCGTTGTGTTTTTACCTATGCATTGGGGCAAAAAGTTAGCCTCTGATCTCAATCGCACCAATAATTTGACGCAAAATATGGTGGATCCTCAGAGCAAAGAACCAGACTTTAAGTTTACTGCGGTCCGTGTTGAAAAGTATACTAAAAAGCGAGAAAAAATCGTCGTTATAGGTTCGGGAGCAGCTGCATTTCGCTTTATTCAAAACTATAGAGAGCGCAATACACAAGATATTATCTGTGTCTTTTCAAAAGAAGCACATCCCTTTTATAATCGGGTGCTCCTGCCGGAATATATCACTGAAGAATTATCTTGGGAGCAGTTGCTTAAAATCAAAGAGCAACACCTTTCTACATTAGATATCAGACTTTTTAAGAATAATTCTATTGTTGATATCGATAAGAAATCGAGAACCTTAAAAGACAGTCAAGGTATTTATCATGCCTATGATAAATTAATCATCGCCACCGGAAGCAGGGCCTTTGTTCCTACAGATGTGCGATTAGATCTTCCGGGTAGGTTTACTATGCGGGATAAACTTGATGCAGATCGATTTAAAAAGTACTTGATGCAATCGGGAATTCCTAATGATCAGCAACATGTCGTGATTGTAGGAGGCGGACTTTTAGGACTTGAATTGGCAGCGGCGCTTCGGCATAAATCAGTTAAAATAACCATCATTCAGCGCTCCTCATATTTAATGGAGCGGCAATTGGATAGTATAGCCAGTAATATGCTTGCAAACAATGTGCAGCAACGCGGAATTCAGATCTATTTTGACAATGAAGTGAGTACGGTTTTTGACGCGGAAGAAAGTCATAGTTTAGAGGTCACTCTAAAAAGTGGAAAAGTTTTGGAAGCTAACGCAATTGTCTATGCCGTAGGTACGCGACCTAATATTGAGATTGCACGCAAGGCTGGATTAAAAATGGGTAAAGGGCTACGTGTAAATGAGTATATGCAAACTTCAGATGCCTCTATTTTTGCCCTTGGGGAAATAGCAGAATTTAGAAACCAAACTTTTGGAATCACCGCAGCGGCTGAAGAACAGGCTAATATTCTGGCTAACTATTTAGCAGGCGATATTAGCAATCCTTATAAGGGTTCTGTGCTGATGAATATTCTCAAGTTTGAAGATTTAGACCTCTGTAGTATAGGACAGGTGAGTGTGCCTAAAAATGATCCTTCGTATGAAGAAGTTATTTTTATGGATGTCTCAAAGCAATACTATAAAAAATGCATCATCAATGATGATTTACTCGTAGGAGCCATTTTAATGGGGGACAAGCAAGAATTTGCAGAATTCAAGAATTTAATTGATAGCCGTATTGAACTTGCAGAAAAACGCGAATTATTACTTAGAGGTGCAACCAAGCAAGAGCCGGTAAAAGGTAAACTTATTTGTTCGTGTAATCAGGTGGGAAGTGGCAATATTGAAGAAGCAATAAGACAGGGATGCACAGATTTTACTGCACTTTGTGATCAAACCGGGGCCGGACTAGGCTGCGGAAGCTGTAAAACCGAAGTACGTGAGTTATTAACCGAAGCGACTGTAAAACTATGAGACAGCAATTTTCAAGAGTTATTGTAAAAGGAGGAGTGGTGTCTCCCGGTGAATTAAAAATTATTCTCGATCAAGCAGAGCGTCTAGATTTAGACACTATTGCTTTTGGGTCTCGACAGGATATTTTGTTCTTGACTCAAAATAAAATAGTAGATAATTCTTCAAGTCTGAGACTGGTGACGCCAGATGGCGATCGGGTTGAGAATATAATGAGTTCTTATGTTACGAGTGACCTATTTGCAAGTACCCATTGGCTTACCGGAGATCGTTACTTATATATTCTCGAACAGTTTCAGAATACACCAAAGCTTAAAATTAATATTGTAGACCCTAAACAGCGCGTAGTGCCGTTGTTTACAGGGCACTTGAATTTTATCGCTTCTGAACAAGAAGATTATTGGTATCTATATATGCGTCTTCCACATTGGGAAAAAACGCAAATGTATCCGGTATTGATCTACAGTTGGGATTTGGCACAGATAGCAGAAGCTGTTGAAAGAATTCTGAAAGAAGAACCCCAGAATGTTGAGATGGTTTTTGATCTGGTCATCGATGCTACCGATTTAAATAACAAAACGGTTTCATCTCCTTTAGCGATGGATTTTCAACCTTTTCCTTATTGTGAAGGAATGAACCGTATGCAATCTGGCAAGTATTGGTTAGGCTTGTATTGGCGAAATAACAAGTATGACATAAAATTTTTAAAAGGATTATGTGATTTGTGTGTAACCTCTAGAATTGGCAAAATCGCACTAACACCCTTTAAATCATTTATAGTTAAAGGAATTCCTTCGGAAGATAAACTGGCTTGGGAAAAATTCTTAGGGTTATCAGGAATCAATGTTAGGCACAGTATGCTTGAGCTCAATTGGCATTTGCCGGTTGCGAATGAAATGGCTTTGAATTTAAAACAGTTTTTAGTTGACTCATTTAATAAACAAGACATCAGCACTTATGGGTTAACCTTTGGCATTGCAGACTTTGACCGAAGCGGTTCGTATTTTACATCAATTGTTATCGAAAGAAATAAACCCGATGTTTTACCGGTCGAATTTGAAGCCAGAGCTAGCTTTAATATTGTTTATGCTCGGGATTTTGATCCCAATACGCAAGATTATATTGTGCACGTTCAAGATGTAGATCAGACTGAATTACCCGCCTTATTGATGGAACTTAGTCAAATGTATTTTAAAAATTTAGGAGATAAAAAACCTGCAAAAGAAGTAAGTGCTCCAAAACTTCAAACTATTAAAGTAGCGGTATATCAGTGCAATTCGTGTCAAACAATTTATGATTATAGATTTGGCGATCAGACGCAAAACATACAACCTGGAGTACTTTTTGAAAAACTACCCAACGAATACTGTTGCTCGTTGTGTGAGGGGCCAAAAGAGAATTTTAGTAAAATATCTTTTATGGCAGAATTGAATCAGTAAGTACTCGGTTGTGTTTCTACTTGCTGAGCGATCTGCAACATCTGATCTCTATGATTTACTACGTGGCCTAAAACAATGATAGCAGGATTACTCAGTTGTTTCTCTTTGTAAATTTGAGCGATGGTATTAACCGTTCCTATGGCTATTTTTTCATTACTTAAACTGCCATTTTGAATAATGGCTACGGGCAGTTCATATTTGTTTTGAGCTTTATATAAGTCTAGAATCTCATTGAGTTTAGAAGTACCCATAAGTATTACTACAGTAGCGTTACTTTGAGCAGCGAGCTGCACATCCTTAGATAACTTATGCGCCTTGGTGGTACCGGTTATCACCCAAAAACTTTCAGAAATACCTCGCTTTGTGAGCGGTATATTTTGCAATGCAGGTACAGCATTACACGAGGAGATTCCTGGGATTACGCTTGCCGATATTCCGCGTTGAGCAGCGTATAGCATTTCTTCTGCACCGCGACCAAAAATGAATGGATCACCACCTTTAAGACGCACCACTATAGCATTATTCTGGGCTCTATCTACAATAAGATCGTTTATTTGATCTTGGTGATAGGCATAACACCCCTTGCGTTTGCCAACAAAAATCAATTCGGTTTCCGGTTTGCAGTGTTTTAATACTTCGGGATTAACTAATGCATCATAAAGCACTATATCTGCACTTTTCAATGCTTTTAAACCTTTTAGCGTCAGTAATTCTGGATCGCCGGGTCCGGCACCGAGTAGTATGAGTTTTCCTGTATTCATAATTTAGATATATATACGTATTATTTTATTGAAATCTCTGTAATTAATTGTTATTGAAATTAATTATCCCAAATAATTAGAATAAAATTAAGTATTAATACGTAATAAATCAAATTTTAAAATATATTTGAATGGGAATTTTAAAACGCTATTATGAAAAACATTACCATTACTTTGCTTTTCTTCTGCATGTTTCAAATGGGAGCACAGGAGTTTACTGTTTACGCCGATTTACGGCAACGCTTTGAATACCGCCACGGGTTTACTACGCTTTTTCCGGATAATGCAGAACCTGCAGCATTTGTAAGACAACGAGCACGTTTAAATTTTAATTACTCAGCCAAAAAGCTCAAACTTTTTATTGCAGTTCAAGACGTGAGCACTTGGGGCGATACGAGACAGATTCTGCCGGCTGATGGTAATGATTCGTTTATGCTCTTTCAAGCTTGGGCAGAACTTCAACTGGGTACCCATTGGTCTACCAAGTTGGGAAGACAAGTGATCTCTTATGACGACCAACGCATTATTGGAGGTTTAGATTGGGCTATGCAAGGTCGTTTTCACGATGCTGCTCTTTTAAAATATAAAAAAGAACGTACGCAGCTTGATCTGGGATTTGCTTTTAGTCAGCAAGGTGAATCTATTTTAGGTACAGCATATAACATCCCGGGGTTCTTTACTTATAAGAGTATGCAGTATGTTTATTTTAAGCAAAGTTGGGAGCAATCAAGCTTTAGTTTACTAGGATTAAACACAGGTTTTCAACGTTTTGCTCAAGAAGATATGACGCAGGCAGATGGCGTGTATTATACGCATACAGTGGGTTCTTATTTTACATTTCCTATAGCCAAACTGAAGTTATCAGGAAGTGCGTATTATCAATTTGGTGAAGCCTATCCTGTAGATGAGTCGTTATCTGCTTATCAATTGGCACTGAACGCCACATATAAAGTAGGAAGCACGCTTCTTGGGGTAGGTGCCGAATTGCTAAGTGGTTCTGATCAAGGAAGTTCAGACCGTAAATCATTTTTTCCTCTATATGGGACCAATCATAAATTCAACGGGTTTATGGATTATTTCTATGTAGGTAATCACGCCAATAATGTGGGGCTTAATGATTTTCACGCAAAAGCTGTTTTTAAAACCGGTGAACGCGCTACTTTGCTTACTGCCTTGCATTATTTTACCTCAAATGGTTCATTAGCCGAAACTACAGATAAGTATTTAGGAACTGAATTAGATCTGGTTTATACGCAGCCTTTGATCAAAAATGTAAAATTACAGCTGGGCTACTCGCATATGTTTGCTTCATCAAATATGTCTTTAATCAAAAATGGAGTCACTTCAGAAAATACAAACAATTGGGGATGGGCGATGCTCGTGATCAATCCAAAGTTATTCAATCTTAATTTTGACTAGGGAAGTGGTTACCTATCATTTAATTAAAAAGCCTGCTGAAGATCATTATCAGCAGGCTTTCTTTTTTTATATTGTCGGGATGAGAGCACGTTTTTGGTAAACTTCACCCCAGTGATATCAACGATTTATAACTATTAATCAAGGTGTTACACCTTATTGCCGATTTCTAGTCATATGAGACTAAATGAATGTATTTAACATTTAAAGATAAAAAAAAATGTCATAAGACGGAAATCTATAAATGTTTACTCAATTGTTAATGTAATTTAACGCGAGGAATTAATATTTGTAGGCCAGTCATTTGGAATGAGCCTGTCTGTAGAACTCTTTGGCCATCTATATTTTGTAGAACTTTTGAATTTTTGTGAATTACTGAGGTATGCGTGTTCTAAAATTATAACTTGTAAACCCGTAATCTTTTCAACTTGATTAAAAATGAACTCAAAGTGTTTATATAGAGCTTTTTCATCATCACTTCCTTTAACTTCTATCTCATCAGAAGGAATATCATTTGAATAGTAAGGTCTGCTAACTTGATCAAGCAAAAGTACACCCGGAACTGGGCTAGAATTTTTTGAAAAATACTTTTGCATTGCAAATGCAATTGCTAAATGAATACTTAAATAATTCTCATCTGAGCCAACATTGGTAAATTGATATTCTTTATTAAACTCATTATCAACTAAAACAACCTTGGGAGGATTGGAAAAAAAGTTAATAGAAGCCTTTTTAAAGGGTAAACCTCTAGGAAGCTTTTTGAAATTTTTTGTTGAATATGTTGAGATTATTCTTTCAGCAATTTCAATTTTTTCTTTACGAATTTCTTTTCCAAATTTTTCATTTATTTCTTCAACTTCTTCTTGATATCTTATTAGTACTGATTCATCAAATTTTTCTATATCCTTTGAATTTTCAATGAAATATGAAATTCTACCTATAACTCTATTAGCAAGAATGTTCATATCCTTAAGCTTTCTTGCTTCCTCAGATCTAACTAGTAAGTTTTCTATTTCATTAGAAATTTCATTCAAATTCTGATTCTTAGAATCCAATAAAGTTTCTAATTCCTCCAGATATTTTTTTATACTTGGCTCTTGATTATCAATTACATCTGTCTCCTTAGATATTTCTCTAAATGAGTTATTAATATGTTTACTAATTTCGTGAGAATTATTTAATGTCGAAGAGCAAATTGGACAAGTATTTTCCTCCAAAAGAAAATATTTTTGAATATCTAACTTTGCTTTTTGCCCCTTCAATGCTTGATTAAAAGAGGATCTTTTTGATTTTTCGTGTAAAACAGCATTCCTTCTTCTTTTAATATTATTTATTTCTGAAATTAATTTAGATCTTACCGTTTCTAGTTTTATCTGTTGATCTTTATTTTCTAAAATGAATTTTTCCGGTTTCCAATTTAAAAGGCTTTTTAATGTGTCAAGGATATTCTCATTATCAGCCTGAGGATTGTCGTCAACAATTATTCCGTACTGGACAGCTTCATTAAATAAAATTTTTGCTTTCTTATAAAGATTTTTTTCATGATTTTCAAAACCCTTTTTCTTTCTTATTTCATTATCTATTCCTTTGTTTAATCTAAATAATTTTCTAAGTGCAGCCATCTCATCTGGATTAATTGCTCCTAAAAAATATGGAATAGCATCTATGAATAATTGAGCCTTTCTATTATCATCCAAACCGTGAAAAAGAATCCTATTACTGTCTATCACACTTTTATCTAGATACATAAATGGCACTGCTTGCCTAATTGTAATTCTATTGGAGTTTAATTTTAAATCTGGATCATTAACTTCTTGAAAACCCAAAAGCATTTCAATAATTGATCGGACCTTATCTTTTTTACCCTTTCCTTTTAATTCAGTAGCATAGTCTGGAATTATGACATTTTTCCCATATTCTATAAACATATTATTAGAAGCTTTACTTCCCTCAACTTCTCTAGCTAACAAAAAAGTCTTTTGCCCATTTGTCCATTTTGTAGCAATATGAGTAGTTCTTTCGATAACAAACGAAGCAATGTTACATCCGCTAGATCCCAAACAATAATCTATCGAATCAATGATTGCTGATTTACCTGTATTTGATGCTCCCGTGATTATAGTTGTATCGTTGAGATTAAATTCAATGATTCTTCTTTTACCGTGTTTACTGTAAAAGATTAAACTGTGTACATTCCATCTATTCATAGCGAGATATCTAACAAATTAAAAATAGTCTTAGGAGAATCAATTTGTCCCATCCAAAATCCTAATAGCTGTGATTTTCTATAAAAAGGTTTTGTTATTTTATTATTATAATAGGTATCTACTGAATCTTTGTCAATACATACGTTTCCATCATCGTTAATTTTAAAAATTCCTTTATAAAAACCATATTCTATTGCTTGCTTAATATAATCCAAGGAATTTTCAATTCTGTTCTTAATTTGAAACTTAATCTTAGGGTTTTTTTCAAGCCAGCTAAAAAAACCTGTTCTCTTATTGGTATGTTGAAAAGAATCATTTAAATCATTCGATAATACCAAAGGGATCGGTATTAATAATAATGGAAAAGAAATTTGAGCTTTAGATTCTTCTTCATACGCCTTAATGAAACTAAATAGTATTAACGCGCAAAAGCCCGGATTAGTTTGAGAAAATATATCAATACTTTTTTTAATTGCCATTTTCTTCCTCTGAAATTAGGTTAATAAAATCGCAGTGCCAACCTAATCTTTTCTGAGCAGATAAAATCTGAAAGCTACCACGTATTAAATCTGGTTCATTATAATTTTTCGATATTGAACTAATTTGCATATGTGCTTTTTCGTGTGACCAATCCAATAAAATACGTCCATCCTCTTTCTTTTCTTCATCATTTTTGCCAAAGCTTTTATCCTTCATATCTTCAAATTGATATGACCATTCTAAACTTAATTTTTCATCATATTTTTCAAGTTTTTTTGCAGATGGAAGAGAATTATTAATCCAGATGTCTCTTTGTATTCGTGCCTTCATTTCGGTATCATAAGATCTTCTTTTTTGTGCACTAGTGGCAGAAATTATTTCTAATTGTTGTTTTTGAATTGGATGTGGACTTTCAATTTTAGGTAGGTCTATGTCGTTTAAATCATTTGTAAAACCATCATCTAATAATTCGGCATTTTTCCTTGAGATAAATTCTTGTAATTCTATCTTATATAAATATTCAGATCTTTCACCACACAATGATTTAACAGCTTCTCTTTCCCACCAAGCCAGAATACTATCAGCTAAGGGCTTTTGAAATTTTGTAGGTATATAATTTTTTATCAAATCAATAACGCAATAGTTGGCATCCTGTACTTGAAAAGAATCTGGGACTAATTTTATCTTTTTTACAAATTCATTTCTTCGATGAGGAGTCAAAGAAATGAAAGATTGGCATCCTTTATATTTAGAGGTAAAGGGCAAACTTTCTTCTTGTTTTCCACTTTTTAATAAAATTTTGTTTTTAGCCTTAACTTTCTCCCTTTTTTTTATAACACGTTCGGCCTCACTTAATAAGTCCTTTATTAAGTCATCGCGATTTTCGGTTTGATATTTTAAATTTCTCAATGAACTATCTTCATCTATGCTTGCAACAGTAGATAGTGTAAAAATTCCATCTTCAACTTCATTAGTTTTAAGGTAATCACACCAAACATGTATGGTTCTCCATAGCTCAGTGCTCTTAATACTTATTTTAGAATTTTCATTAATTGAATGTTTAAGTTGAATCAACTTTTTAGTACTTCCATCTTCAAGATAGACATCATCCCATGTTTCGATACTAACAAATGCATTATTATTATCAGATTTAAATAATTCGATTAATGCGTAAATTGATTGATAATAATAGCCAAGTGCTGGTCCTTTTGCTTGATGATTTGATTCAGCCATTGTTTAGTA
The DNA here is from genome assembly GCF_020310025.1 of Leeuwenhoekiella palythoae. Taxonomy (GTDB): domain Bacteria; phylum Bacteroidota; class Bacteroidia; order Flavobacteriales; family Flavobacteriaceae; genus Leeuwenhoekiella; species Leeuwenhoekiella palythoae. The sequence goes on along the minus strand of NZ_CP084318.1, from coordinate 3,822,082 downwards.
AATAACATTATAAAACTAAGTTCAAGTAAATAACTTCGTACTAAAATAGATATAATTAATTTAACTAGAAGATATTGAGAAGTTTGAGTAGCAAGAGGATAACCCGCTACGCGAGGTTATAACTACTCATTTAATTGATTTTTAGTTGTTTAAGTTTTTTTGAAGTTTTGGAGAACTAAGAATTACGTGAAAAACTTACTGAACCCTTCAAAACAGGGACATTTTTTCGTGAAAAATACTGAAGATGTAATTGGCAAGTAAAATTTAAAGAGGCCTCACCACATTCTCCTACGCTGCGTTTCGGTGAAAGCGGTTCGTCCAAAAGGTCTTGAACACAGACCAAAAAAGTCAATTTTTATAGTTGAATAGTTTTGACTTTTTTGGCCAGAGTTCGCTTGACATCCTGACTACAGATTGACCTATCTTTTACTTTTATAATGAAACACTTTTTAACGACTCCGAATAGCATTCCTTTTTTGATACGAATAGTATCGCATATTAAATTAGTCGGGCGCATAAACCGGTCGGCTTTGCCTTCCTATTTATAGCCCTCTTCTAATTTAATATCCATAAGAAACTTAGATTATCAAAAAAAGGAATGCGACGGCTCTGGAGGAAGTAAATGAAGATCGCACACACCATACTCGTAAAAGATATTGGTGATGTGTTTCAGTTGAGCATAAAAGGAGATGCTTAAGATGAAATAAGTAAATGGTTTAGTGTTCAGTATTCGTTGATGATTCTTCACTTAATAACGCCATTGTTTTATCAATAAACTCTGCTTCTTCGAGAGGAAGTAGGTCGAGTGCGTGTTTTAGAATTTCTGAAATGCTGCGTTCAGGTTCTTTTAATGGGCGATCACCTCCGCGTTCAATACCATTTAGAGCCATTACACTAACTTTAATCAGATCTTCAATCAAGAACATCAAATGCAGATGACTTTGAGCCGGGAAGCAAACTTGTTGATTATTCTTAAAATGGGGGTTAGGTTTAAGTTTTCTCAGGTGATCTTCGCCAACCTGTTTCAAGTATTTATATTTTTTTTTCTTTTTCATCAGCGTTCATTTTAATTAGTTTCTTTAATTTTTTAGGAAAGCCAAAAGCTTCCACATCTTCTTCAAGAATATGGATTAGCTGTTGATATTTAGAAATATCGTCATGTGGCAGCAATTGGATGACAAGTTCCAATGCTTGTTGTATAGCGATATCTCTACTTTTATGGCTTAGAATTTTGGAATAAAATTCCCCTTCACTTTCTAAAGCTAAAATGCAAACATCTAATAAGGCGGTTGTCCGCATCATATGATCTTCAAAATCTTCAAAGTGTATTTTTGCAGTTCTGTAGGTGTTTTGCCCAATACGTTCTTTTTGAAGTCCATAGTTTTTTCGAGCGATAGCACGGAGACTTTTTATTTTTTGCTTGTTGATCTTATTCCTTTTCATGATTAGCTTGTTTTTAGGTGAAGCTTTTTCAATTCCTCAAGTTTTTTATCGGCCTCTTTACGAGCGGCCTGAATAAATTTATAAGTAAGGTGTTCCGCTTTTTGGGAATCAGATTCAGATGAGTCTTCCTGTATTTTTTCGTTTAGATTATACTGTGCGTGACAAAGTCTGGAATATATCTGTTGAGACCGGAAGGATCTTTTTGGGTAGATGATCTTTGGAACTTCGGAGAACTGCTCACAGAGGTGCAAGAGATAGGGCAAGGAATAATAGGAGGGCTGATATTCCCAGAAGACATAAATCAATCCTAAACAAATTTGTTGAATAGCTTGTTGTAAGAGTAGGTATCTGCCCTGATTACTCTGGTTATCCTCGCAGATCGTAGATTTTTCTTCAAAATAGCGTGCGTGTTTCAAACGTTTATTCCAATGCTTGTGAATTCTGAGTAATACCTTAGGATGATAGAGGTACGTGCCTAGCTGTTTAAGCCGGTTGTCTTCGCTATAGAGCAATGCGCCCTCCTCTAAAACATGGTTTAGGAAATTGGAGCCGTAGTTAATTCTATTATTGGCTTCGTTGAGGGTGTAATGAATAGCGTAGAGGGTAACCTGCTCCTGAGTCTTGTTGAAGACCTCGTTCATAAAAATTTTGGGGTCAGCTACCTGATCGTGACTTATGATAAGCATAGTCAGTATGTAGCGGATACGCGGTTTTTTATTTCTGTTTAAAGAAGAGGAATACAAGCAATCTTTCGTTATGCTCTGCTGCCCGATTAAATAAACAGTATGTACCCGGATTAAGCTGCGGATGATAGGTATTACTTTATGGATTTCTGGACTGAAGTTTGGCGACGTTCTCATACGGTGGCTGTTAAAGGGTTATTCTAACTCAAGCTGATTTGCATTTGCTAAAACTTTTAAAAGAAAAGCCTTACTTTTGATTAGCTCTGAGTGTTTCAGGTTTCTGTTATCCTTTAAAAGTATAGCGGACTTGACGCGTACCCTACCAAATTGACTTGTGAAATACTTTTATAAACTTGTATTTTACCAGAACCCAAAGGCTGAACTTAAGTATACTAACAAAAAACAATGCAGATGACTACCACCAAACCCAATCATATAGGCCGCAAAATTGCCCGCATCAGAGAACTGCGCGGTATGAAGCAGGAAACCCTTGCCGAAGAATTAGGAATTAGTCAACAAAGTGTATCTACTCTTGAAAAAAGTGAATCGGTGGAAGATGAAAAACTGGAACGGGTGGCGCAGGTTTTAGGAGTTACTAAAGAGGCGATAGAAAACTTTTCTGAAGAAAGAGTGATAAATTTCTTCAATAATTTCAATGACAACAGCTTTAGTAATAGCCAAGGTACTTTTGCTGCTTACAATTGTACTTTTAATCCCATTGATAAACTTGTTGCATCTTATGAGGAGAATAAAAAACTATACGAACGTTTAGTTCAGGCAGAGAAAGATAAGGTGGCTTATTTGGAAGAGTTGCTTAAGAAGACGTCAACACTCTAAAATTATGATTTTAACCTCAATTAGCTGTGAAGCACATAATGAGCAAAATTGTTAATGAGTTCTTAAATTCAGGTTTTTAAAAAGCCGTTTTATACACTCTTTATAAACTATTCTAGGCTTTGAGTAGGTTTTTCCTAGGGTATGCCCAGTCTGTGACCAGTCCTGAAATAACTTTACAGTTTTGGGAAATTACGATATTTTGTAAAATACTTTTAAAACAAATTCCGAATATCAGCGTCTACCTTTTAATTATAATCAACTAATAAGCCAAATAAAATTTTAGTCATGAAAGTAAACCCAAGCGCCTGGGCATTAATTTTATTTTTAGGAATTCTAATCTTTCAGATATTTACAGAGATACCAATTTTTGTCATTTTTATATCAATAGTATTCATTGCAATTATAGGAATTCTCGTGCTAACGAAATTTGATATAAATTTCTCAAGTGGAATAGCGAAGAAAGACTTTGATGAAATTTTAAATAATTTAAATATTAATAATAAAAAGTTAAGAAAGTTATCTAAACAAGATAAATTAAATTTAAAAATGTATTCATTTAAGAAACAAAAATACATTGAGAGAAAAGTAGCTACTTTAACAAGGAAAAATCCAAGAAATAAAGAAATCCCCTTAACCGTAGAGCAGGAATGGAATTCATTTGGTTTGGAAAAACAAATAGAAATTCTTGATGATGAAGATGTTCGACTGGAGAATTTCTGGAAGGGAGAACAAACTAAGCGCAAGAAAAATATAGCAAGGGAAAAAGAAAAAGCTGATGAAAATGAAAAAAGGCAGTCTCTAATAAGAAAACAAAAAGAATTTCAAAGACAGCGGGAACAAGAAAAATCTGAACAGGATAGACTTAGGGAAGAAGAAATTAAGAGAAGAAAAAGGAAGGAAGAAGAAGAGATGAAATTGAAAGAGTTAATAGATAAGCGAAAAAAGGAAAATGATAATAAATTTAAGCAAAATGTTAAACGTCAATTATTGGAAAAGGAAAGAAATAAAAGTCTAGAATCTGAGGCTATACAGGAGCTTATCCAAGATGGTTTAATAAGTGAGAATTATTTTTCAAAATATAATCGAGTATCAATTCCATCTCACGTCAAAGAAGCTGTTTGGAAAAGAGATAAACAGAGTTGTGTTGATTGCGGAAGCCGAGAAAATTTAGAGTTTGATCATAATATTCCTGTTTCTAAAGGTGGGAGCAATACTGTTAATAATATTCAATTATTATGTCAACGGTGTAATAGAAAAAAAAGCAATAAAATTATTTAATCAAAAAAATGAGCCGATTAGCTCTTCTAATCGGCTCATTTTTTGGTTATATTTGAGCCAATTAACTTATTTAATCGGCTCATCATGTATAACTGGCAACACGAAGACTGGCCTAATTTTAAGTATACAACAATTGAAATTGAAGAGAAGCTCTTTGAGTTCAGCCAAAGGGCTGGTCGCGTTAATGGTATTTTGGAAGGATTATCAGGTACGATGCAAATGGAAGCTATCTTATCGCTAATGGTAGCCGAGGCTGTTAAAACATCAGAAATAGAAGGGGAATATCTAAGCAGGGAAGATGTTATGTCTTCTATACGGAACAATATGGGTTATGGTACACCCAAAGCGGTCAAAGACCCAATGGCACGAGGTGTAGGGGATTTAATGGTACGGGTAAGGCAAAATTTTGCTAAACCTTTGACAGACCAAGTCTTATTCGAATGGCACGAAACCTTACTAGAAGGAGCTGTCCGCATTAATACCGGGCAATGGCGGAAGCACAGTGAGCCTATGCAGATCGTATCCGGCAGCTGGGGCAGGGAGAAGATCCATTTTGAAGCTCCGCCTTCCCATTTGCTTCCGAATGAAATGCGTGTTTTTATATCGTGGTTTAATGAATCTCATCCAGAAGGAGCCAATCCTATTAAAAAACCACTTATCCGTGCAGCGATTGCACATCTGTATTTTGAGAGCATTCATCCTTTTGAAGATGGTAATGGAAGAATAGGAAGGGCATTATCTGAAAAGGCGTTATCTCAAGACTTAAACCGCCCTGTTCTCCTGAGTCTTTCGAAAGCAATTGAGCACGATAAACAAGCCTATTATAAGGCTCTAAAAAACGCACAACAGTCAAATGAAATAACCGATTGGATTATCTATTTTGTCAATACTGTTTTAGAAGCGCAATCTCAAGCGGAAGAGCTTGTTTCTTTTACTTTGAGAAAAGCCCGTTTTTTTGATCGCCATAGAAATTCATTGAATGAGCGCCAATTAAAGGTTGTTAATAGAATGCTTGACGAAGAACCGGAAGGGTTTAAAGGGGGGATGACGGCAAAAAAGTATATTGCCCTTACCAAAACATCTAAAGCTACAGCAACCCGTGATCTTCAGGATTTAGCAGCAAAAAAACTATTTATCTCTATAGGGGAGGGACGAAGTACTCGTTATGAAATCAACTTTGAGAACTAAAGCATTTTAATAAGGGGGGAATTGGTTTGAAAATTACCTGCCCTCAGTTATTAGTGTGGATCAAATCATACCGAAGATCAAAATTACTCTTTAGTATTCCTAGCTTCCATTTTACGCATTAAGGCATCCATATCGTCTCCAACTTTCTTTTGCAGTACTCTGGCATAGATTTGAGTCGTTTGTAGCTGCGTGTGGCCTAAAAGCTTTGATACGGTCTCAATGGGTACTCCGTTAGATAGCGTAACCGTAGTTGCAAAGGTATGACGGGCTACGTGGAAGGTTACATTTTTATGTATTTGACAGACTTCAGTTATTTCCTTAAGGTATTTGTTCACCTTCTGATTGCTGTATAAGGGCATTAATTTGCCGGAGACCTCCAACTCCTTATCCTTTGTATATTTTTTAATCAGTGCCAGAGCTTGGGGCAGGAGGGGAACTCTAACAGATTCGTTAGTCTTTTCCCGTTTAGTATAAATCCATAATCGCCCATTAGATGCCGGAATCAACTGGTCTTTTCGTAATGCCTTTAAATCTACATAAGAAAGCCCCGTGTAACAGGCAAACAGAAAGCAATCTCTTACGCGCTCATAACCTTTACTTTGAAAGTGTGTTTCCTCAATACGATTCAATTCACGCTGGGTTAAATAGCAGCGTTCCTTACGTTCCAATTTCAATTTATAATTGACAAAAGGATCTTTAGGCAACCATTCCATTCTTACTGCCAGATTAACCATTTTTCGAAGGCGTTCTAAATGCTTTCTCGTACCGTTTATAGAACATGTTTTTCTTTTCTTTTTAGGTTTATAAGTTCGTATATAATGTTCGAACTCTGTTATAAACCGATAGTTTAAATCAACCAAGAAGAAGTCATCTGATTTATAATGATCTAAGAGATAAGCCTTGATATATTTTTCGGTAGAGTAGTAATTTTTCATCGTACCAGGCTTTAGCGATAATCCCATATTATCGTTATGGTACTTCACAAGCTCTAAGAGCGTCATACGCTCCTCATCTTCGCCCATATATCTCAATTTGATCGCTTTTGCTGTAATTACTTTTCGTTCTGCATGCAGCTCTTTGTGTGCATTTAGAACTTCAGCTTTTACATCATCCATATAAGAGTTGAGTGTAATAAGTTGGTCTGAAGTTTCTTTGGCTTTAACCCTAAGAATATCCCAATCTTTTACATCAACATCACGCTTTATACTCATCTCAGAGCGCTTTTTATTGACTGTAATTCTGAGATAGATATCCAGTTTGTTGGGATTGTTTCTTTTGGGGCGTGTAAAGAAATTCACGCCTAAAGTGCTGTGTACAGGCATTTTGTAAGTCTTTTAGTTAAACGATTATGAGTTAAAGACTACATCCAGATGGCCTAAATGCTATATAAATCTACGATAATTTGCACACCTTATTGCGCACCGAATTGCACATATTTGCCTTGATTTTAGATGATATCAGATGCTATCATAAAAAATGAAAAGCCTGTTAATTAATTGATTAACAGGCTTTTTTACATAAAACGTGATTTGGTTCGTCGGGATGAGAGGATTCGAACCTCCGATCTCGCGCCCCCCAGACGCGCACTTTAACCGGACTAAGCTACATCCCGAAATTTTTGCAGGCTGCAAATATAAATATTTGTAACAGACCACAAAGTTTTAATCCTATATAACCCATAATAGCGTTGTCACAATATTTACCCTCAATTATTGAATGTTTATTAAATAAAGCGAATCGTTTAAATATTTTAAAATTATAACGTTATAGTTTATTGAATAATAATTTTTCGTACCTTAAAGGTAGTATTTGTTTAATTCCTCAATCTCAATATTATGAAACTATCTTTAATAACGCTTATTCTTTTGATCAGTACTGTTTACAGTACAAATCAAACCGAAATCAAACAGGACAATGATGTTTTAATCAGAGGTACCTGGGAACTCAGAGACTTTTATCATTATGACGAAAATGAAGTCGTTGATACTGTAGCAACGACTGATGGTTACCGTCAAATAAAAATGTATACTAAAGACCGCGTGATGTGGACGCGCTATGTACCCAAAGATTCCGTTGAATGGTTTGGATACGGCAGTTATGTCGCTTCAGATGATCAGCTTATAGAAACGCTAGAGTATGGATCGGAGAGCATGATGAATGTTATTGACACCCTACGTATCTTTACATTCGAGTTGCAGATTTCAGAGAATGAATACAGTCAAATCACTGTGGATGAAGAAGGTAATCGTATTTTCTCTGAAAACTACAAACGTATCGAATAGCTATTTCTCTATCGACGCAACTTCTTTTTTGGTGACGGGCTTATCTGAAGAATTTCCCCAGGAATTTAAGATGTAATTCATAACATCTGCAATCTCGTCATCATACAAACCTAACGGAGCCATTATACTGTTATAATCGGTTCCGTTTACGGTTATAGGGCCTTGTAAACCGTATTTTACCGCGTGAATAGCTTTGGTTCTATTATTTAATAAATAATCTGCTTTAGCCAAAGGTGGAAATGCCCCCGGAATACCTTCTCCGATCGCCATATGACATTGCATACAAAAGTCTTCGTACACGGTCTTCCCTCGTTTTATACTGTTTTGCAATGAGGTATCCTTTTGAATAGGAATATAAACAGACGTACTAGTGCCAAAACTTTGATCTCCTTTAGCCGCTGAAAAAATTATAATAATTGCGAAGCTCGCGAGTGTGATTAATGTAGTTTTCAATTTTGTACAAGTTTTACAATTCCTACTCCTTCAACACCAACATAAACGAAGCCGTCTGGGCCTTGAATTACATTACGCACACGACCAACACCGTCCAGCAGTTTTTCTCTTTTTATAACTGAATTGTTTTCATCTAAATAGAGTGCTTCGAGATAAACAAACTTTAGAGAGCCTACTAAAAGGTTGCCTTTTAAATCTGGATACGCATCACTGGTAACCATTGCCATTCCGCTAGGTGCAATTGAAGGGACCCAATAGTAAAGAGGTTGCTCCATTCCTTCCTTTTTGGTAATGTCTGTAATATCTGTACCGCTGTAATTGATTCCGTAGGTAATGACCGGCCAGCCATAATTGGCGCCTTTTTTAATTACATTGATTTCATCGCCACCACGTGGACCGTGCTCGTGCACCCAAATTTCGTTTGTTTCGGGGTTGATGATCATCCCTTGTGGATTGCGATGCCCGTAAGACCAAATGGCCTCTTTGGCATTTTCAGTTCCTACAAATGGATTATCTGTGGGTATGCTTCCGTCTAAATTTAAGCGATACACTTTACCGTTGTCGCGAGTGATATCTTGTGGATTAATATCACGCTCACCACGTTCACCGGCTGTAAAAAATACATGGCCTGCATCGTCAAATACGATACGACTACCCCAGTGCTGGCCTTTGGTGGTATTGGGTGTGGCTTTATAAAGCACTTCTTGATTACTGAGGCTATTGCCCGATAGTTGCGCACGCATAAGCACAGTGTTTCCTCCTTTGGCTTCACCTTCGGTAGAAGAGTAGGTAAAATATATAAATCCGTCACTTTCATAATTCGGACTCAACTGAATATCTAATAATCCGCCTTGCCCTCGATTGTAAACTTCCGGAACTCCGGCAATAGTTATTTTCTCACCGTTAACAAAATGAATTAGTTCGCCTGATTTCTCTGTTATGAGTAAGCTTCCGTCAGGTAAGAATGCCATTCCCCAAGGATTGATCAAGTCAGGAACAATGACTTCGTATTCGTAGGCTTCAGAAACTGTAATAGGTACATCATTATCTTTGACCTCTTTAGGGTTTTGAGCACAAGCGATTACTGTGGTAAGCACGGATAAAAGAAGAATGCTAAAGTTTTTCATATAAGAAATTTTGATTTAAAAATAGTGAAAACCTAACAATCCCTAATAGTAGAATTCAAACATCGGTGTAAATTTGCATTGTTAATAACGACTTATAATTAGCGATTGACATGACTTTATAAGTATAGTTAAAAAACTATTTTTGTTTAGATCACTAGAATTAATGGTCTTAGGTCTAAAGACGATCTTTCAATAAAAATTAAAAATGTAGAATTCCACAGCACGTGGATAATATTTAAATAAAATGGCAGTAGAACGTATTAAATGTTTAATTATTGGGTCTGGTCCCGCAGGTTATACCGCAGCAATTTATGCTTCAAGAGCAGATTTGAAACCGGTAGTCTATACAGGTATGGAACCCGGTGGACAATTAACTACGACCACTGAAGTTGATAATTTTCCCGGATATCCTGAAGGAATTGACGGTCCAACCATGATGGTGCAGTTGCAACAACAGGCAGAACGTTTTGGAACCGAAGTGCGTATAGGAATGATTACCAACGTTGAATTTTCTTCTGAGGAAGGAGGCATTCATAAAGCTACCGTAGATAATACTACTGAGATCGAAGCAGAATCTGTGATCATTTCAACAGGTGCAACAGCCCGCTACCTCGGGTTACCTAGTGAGCAGCGCTTGCGCGGTGGTGGTGTTTCGGCCTGTGCGGTTTGTGATGGATTTTTCTATAAAAATCAGCGTGTGGCTATTGTAGGAGGTGGAGACACTGCTGCAGAAGAAGCTACTTATCTTGCTAACATTTGTGAGCACGTTACAATGCTAGTGCGTAAAGATGAGATGCGTGCTTCAAAAGCAATGCAACATCGTGTGAATTCAAGAAAAAATATCACCGTACTTTATAATACTGAAGTTGAAGAAGTAGTAGGTGAGCAAGTAGTTGAAGGATTGAAAATGATCAATAATCAGACAAAAGAAGTATCTGAAATCGAGATCACAGGTCTATTTATCGCTATTGGTCACAAGCCGAATACAGACATTTTTAAAGGGCAGCTGGAAATGGACGAAACCGGTTATATTCTTACTGATGGAAAATCTACTAAAACCGGTAAACCTGGTGTGTTTGCGAGTGGAGATGTTCAGGATAAAGAATATCGCCAGGCTATTACTGCCGCTGGAACAGGATGTATGGCAGCACTAGATGCAGAACGTTATTTAGCATCTGTGGAAGAAAAAGTTGAAGCATAATAATTGTCATTAGATGCTTAGAAATAAAAAAAGCTCTTGCATTTGCAAGAGCTTTTTTTATGCTTATTATTGAAGAACCGTTCTAATCCTCGTCTTCTTCAGATTCTTCATCAACCATTTCCTCATCTTCTTCATCCATTTTTTCAGGGATTTCAGAAATTGGCTCGTTTAGATCATCATCATCATAATCTTCAACGTCATAATTTTCCATAGACGTTTCTAACTTTTTACTCACCTTCACCAAGTATATCGTATCTGCAGTGCGTACTTCTACACACTCGATGGTTTCGTTTTGAGCATTTTTAAATGATATGATGTGGTCATCATCATATCCGTAGGGGTACTTATCAACCAGAAGCGCAAGAATCTCTGGGGTAAGCTTTTTAAAATCAACTATTACGCGACGCATAAATAAAATTTAATATTTGTTGCAAATTGTGGTTAAATGTAAAAAAAAACGAATGGGTTGTGCAACACTATTCACTTAATTCTTTTTTAATTTTTTATAATATTCAAAAGCATTGTAAATCAATTCGTTTGAAGCTTCTTGATTGAGAACAACTTCGCCTATACGATTGAGCAAAACAAAGAGCACCTTTCCGTGGCTGTTTTTCTTATCGTACTTGAGTAAAGTGATGATACTCTCTATATCTTTCTCTGTAAATTCAACGCTAGGGTAGAAGGCTAAGATCGCTTGTGAAATTTCATCACACTCTGATTTAGGCAAACCGCATAATTCACTAGATAAATAATTTGCCAAGATCATACCAATTGCGATGGCTTCACCGTGCAGCAAGCGTTCTTTTTGATCGCTTTCCATAAAATAGGATTCGATGGCGTGACCTAGCGTATGCCCATAATTGAGACTTTTTCTTCTATTCTTCTCGAAGGGATCTTCTAAAACCACTTCGTTTTTTATAGCAATAGATTGTCTGATCAATTCAGTCAAACTTTCAAAATCTGTATATTTTGCTTGCTTTACCGTATTCCAATACGCTTCAGAACTGATAAGGCCATGTTTAAGCATTTCGGCATAACCGCTACGCAATTCTTCAACCGAAAGCGTTCCTAAGAAATGAGTATCAACCAGAACTAGCTCAGGATTACTAATGATTCCAATTTGATTTTTTAACGGTCCGAGATCTACACCGGTTTTTCCACCTACAGAAGCATCAACCATTGCTAGTAAGGTAGTAGGAATATTGATGAAATCAATACCGCGTTTAAAACAACATGCTACAAAACCGCCAAGATCAGTTACGACACCACCACCAAGATTGATCAAGGCACTGTTGCGATCAGCATTCAGCTCTGACAGCACATTCCATACTCCTTCACACGTTTCAAGATTTTTAAACTCTTCGCCAGGATCAATCTCTATAATTTCAATAGTCGTTTGAGTGACTATATTCTGAAGAAAAGGCGCCAAACAATGCTCGTGTGTATTACTGTCTACAAGCACAAACAGGATGCTATAATTTTTTTCCTTTAAAATAGCATTAAGATTTGAGTAGCCGTTTTCGCCAAAAACAACCTGATAATCTTTAGCTTGAATTGCTTCCATGTTAAAGTTTTTTGAGGTTGTGAAATTAATATCTTTTTATAACAATCCCTTTGCGATTTGGCTATATTTGACGCCTAATTTTAGAATATGTTAGAACAAAAAATATTTGATGATACAAAGACTGCATTTTCTTTAAAATCAGATAGTGAGCTCGAGCGAGGTTACTTCTTATTTAAGATGATTTCCTTGCAGCCTTTGGTAAAAATAGGCACGGCGGTTACACGTTTTGCATTAAACGCCAGCCTTCCGGTAGAAGGTTTGGTGCGCGCTACCGTTTTTGATCATTTTTGCGGTGGGGTAAGTGAGAAAGATTGTGTTTCTACCATTGATGCGATGTACAGTAAAAATGTACATTCTGTTTTAGATTTTTCAGTAGAAGGGAAGGAGACCGAAAGTTTATTTGATTCTGCTCTAGAACGCGTGATGAGTCTTATTGATTTTGCTAAAGACCGACCCGGGATGCCTTTTTCTGTATTTAAACCTACCGGTTTTGGCCGTTTTGAAGTTTGGCGAAAGGTTACCGAAAATGAAACACTCTCAGATAAAGAACAACAAGAATGGAAGCGTATTCAGGAGCGTTTTCATAAAGTATGTAAAAAAGCAAAAGCTTGTGATATAAAATTGCTCATTGATGCAGAAGAAAGCTGGATGCAAGGTGCTGTAGATGATCTTGTACTTGAGATGATGCAAACCTATAACCAAGAGAAACCTATTGTTTTTACAACCTTGCAATGTTATCGTTGGGATCGTTTAGCTTATTTAAAAGATCTGCATCAAGACGGAATTGAAAAAGGATATCATTTAGGGATAAAAATCGTGCGCGGCGCGTATATGGAAAAAGAGCGTGCTCGAGCCGAAGAAAAAGGTTATGATTCTCCAATTTGTAAAGACAAGCCTGAAACTGATGCGCATTTTAATGCGATGTTAGTTTACATCTTTGATAACCTTGAGGATATTTGGGCTTTCATTGGGACGCATAATGAAGAAAGTAATTATCTGGCTATCGAAATTATGGCACAGAAAGAAATTGCTCCAGATGATGGTCGTGTATGGTTTGGTCAATTATATGGTATGAGTGACCATATTAGCTATAACTTAGCAAAGGAAGGGTATAACGTTACGAAATACGTTCCTTTTGGGCCTGTTAAAGATGTGATGCCCTACTTGATAAGAAGAGCTGAAGAAAATACTTCGGTTGCGGGTCAAACCAATCGAGAGCTCTCGTTAATTCAGGAAGAACGCAGACGTCGCAAACTAAATTAGACGAACTTATATTAAAAAGGCTTACGACTCTGGTAAGCCTTTTTAATTATAAAGCAGGTTGAATTTAATGCTTAACCACACTCAAAACTTCAAAAGTTTCGTCGCAAAGTTCAAGTGTTGTAGTAATAGGAGTAGGCATCGTTTCTTGTGAATGAATCATATAAAATCCACACGGTTCCTTTCGGGTATCGCTTTTATCAAAATCAACTTCCCCTTCTAGGAAAACAGTATTCAAATCTGAAGTGTCAAGCTTTAATTCTTGCAATTGTTTTTCGGCTTGCTCAGAGAGTGTGTAACCATTATTCCGAATGGTTTTGAGTACGCGAGCATTAGGCATATAATCGCAAGAGGGTAATTCAACCCCGCTACCTTTTACAAAAAATGCTAAAAGAATAAGGCCAATAGCAAAACCACCAAGATAGAAACCTAATCGGTATAAAATTTTCATGTGTTGTATTTAGATCTAAAAAAATAAGAGATTGATATCTCTAAATGGAAGATCAAACCAATCTGCAACAGACTTGCTGGTTAGAATTCCGCGGTAAAAATACAATCCGTTTTTTAAACCTTTATTGATACGCAGACTATTTTCTAGTCCGCCGTGTTCACCAATTTCTAAAAGATACGGCGTAAAAATATTACTAATTGATAGTGAGGAAGTTCTTGCGTAACGAGAAGGAATATTAGGCACACAATAATGCACCACATCGTGTTTGACAAAGGTAGGCTTATCGTGCGAGGTAACTTCTGAAGTTTCAAAGCAACCGCCCATATCAATACTAACATCGATGATGATCGACCCCGGTTTCATATATTCTAGCATTGTCTCTGTAACGATTACAGGAGATCTATCTTTACCTCTCACGGCTCCGATGGCTACATCACAGCGGCGCAAAGCCTTAAGTAAATTTTTTGGCTGAATGGTAGATGTATACAAAGGTTGGCCCACACTTACTTGAAGACAACGTAGTTTAGTAAGAGAGTTGTCAAAAACTTTTACGTTAGCACCAAGACCCAGTGCGGAGCGTGTTGCAAATTCACCTACGGTGCCGGCGCCTATAATCACAACTTCAACAGGGGGAACTCCGCTAATATTGCCAAACATCAATCCGTTACCTCCATCTTGCCGTGACATCAATTCTGAAGCAATAAGTACAGATGCAGTACCGGCAATTTCACTTAACGCTCTAACGGCAGGGTAGGTGCCATCAGCATCTTTAATAAATTCAAAAGCAAGTGCTGTAATGCGTTTTGTAGCTAGAATTTTAAAGTATTCTTTTTTCTGAGTTTTGAGTTGCAGTGCAGAAATGATCACCGTTTGCGGATTTACCATCTCAAGCTCTTCAAGAGAAGGCGGCTCTACTTTTAATACCATCGGGCAGCCAAAAACTTTGGCTCGATCAGAAGTGATTTCGGCACCATTTTCAGAATAGTCGTGATCTGTAAAACGAGCGTCTTCACCTGCTTGTGATTCGATGAGCACACGATGCCCGTGTGCAACCAGGGCTCCCACTGCATCAGGAGTAAGGCAAACGCGTTTTTCTTGAAAGTGATTTTCTTTTGGGATACCTATAAATAGCGAACCTTTACGCTGCTCAATCTCAAGCTTTTCTTCTTGCGGAATCAGCTGTTCTCGGGTAAAAGGGCTATTTTGAATCATTTGATGGTTTGGTTAAAAATAAACCTCAAATTAAACATTATTATTTAGGGAAAAAAAGAGATTGAAGTAGAATTCTTATGACTATCCCATAAATAAAGGTTCGTCATCATCGTCGTCTAAAACTGAAGACGGATATTGCTTTTCAATATCGTTTTCGTTTTTCAAATCTCCTTTAAGAGAGACTCTTTGAAGTTCTGACAGATCTATATTGTGTATTCTGTCAAAAATTTTCATTCTTATAGTATAAATAAATATCAAGGCTAAAAAAATAATTGGAGCCATATAATAAATATCAACGCTATCTGTAAAGGCTAAATCATCATTGAAAGCACTTACGATTTGAAAAAAATACATACATATTGGAACCAAGATGGCGTGATACCACCAATGCTTACAAGTTAAAAACCAAATTAGAAATAGTAAAAAAGGAATTAACTTACTAAAAACTACCCAAGCTAAAACGTCAACTGTACCGAAGTTAATAGTTTCATATTCAAGGTTAAAACCAAAAAAAGAGGTTTCCCAAATTTTAACACTTGGAAAACCTTCGTATAAGTAAAAAAAGTAAGGTGATGCTACGATAAATGCAGCAATTAGACTACCCGTTAGAAGGGATGACGATTTTACTTTTTTCGATTTTTTTTGATGCATAGTCTGCGTTGCTGTCTTGTGCTGTGTAAGTAACTGCTGTTGCACCTGCAATTAAAAGGCCTAGGAGTAAAGCTTTAATTTTCATAATAAAATGTGTTTGAGTGTTAATGATTTGTTGGTCCAAAGATGATCAACTTTTTACACCCTACTACATTTTATAATTCTTCTATATTTGCTTCACAAAAAATGGCTTTAACACATTTTATCGATTATAATTCTAATGCCAATTTAGGAATAATTCTTTTACTCGTACAAATTTTGACTATAACTTTTTCGTGATTTTTAACTTGTAAGAAAAATCTTCACAGTACAATTTTTGCTTTAACATACTTTTAACAAAGTTATAAAAATTCAAGTGTTCTTACATTATCTTTTGTCGAAAAAATTCTCGCTGAATGAACTTCATCATCAAGTAAACTGTTAATTTTTTGAGGCCACTCAATTAATTTTAAGCTGTCTGTTTCTAAAAGTTCTTCAATTCCTATGTCGTAAGCTTCATTTTCATCTTTTAGCCTGTATAAATCCAGATGAAAAATGGATGCGCCTGCATCTGTTTTATACTCATTGATCAGTGAAAAAGTTGGGCTCGAAACATTATCTGCTGAGCCCAACCTTTTAACCAAAGTTTTTATCAATGTTGTTTTACCTGCACCTAAATCTCCATAGAATAGAATTGTTGAAAATTTTAAATTCTTGATTAAGGCTTCAGCTACTTCGTCAATCTGATCTAATGCATAGGTATATTCCATATAAAGACAGCGATGTTATCTTGGGTTTAATACAATAAACGGAATGATCACTTCCTCAAGAGAAACACCACCGTGTTGATAAGTGTTTCTAAAATAACTCACATAATGATTGTAATTATTAGGATAAGCAAAAAAGAGATCTCCCTTTGCAAAAATAAACGAGCTACTCATATTAATGGTAGGCAAATGAATTGATTTTGGTTCTTTAGCCTCTAGCACGTCCTTTTGCTCATACGTCAAACTACGCCCTGTCTTATATCTTAAATTTAAACTGGTATTCTTATCACCAATTACTTTAGATGGATTTTTCACATTTATGGTTCCGTGGTCTGTGGTGAGAATAATCTTAAACCCGAGTTGTTGTGATTTCTGAATCATTTCTAAAAGGGGAGAATTCTTGAACCAACTTTCGGTAAGGGAGCGGTATGATTTATCGTTACTTGCTAACTCCTTTATAACTTCCATTTCCGTTTTAGAATGGCTGAGCATATCAACAAAATTGTACACGAGTACGGTAAGATCATTTTTTTTGAGCGAATTGAAATTTTCTACTAGTTTTTTTCCGCTTTTAAGATTGGTGATCTTATGATATTCCCAATTCAGGTTACTCAGCCCTAAACGCTTCAGTTGTGCTTCTAGAAACTTGTCTTCATTTAAATTCTTTCCGCCATCATCAGTATCATTTAACCAGAGGTCCGGATGTTGTTTTTCCATCTCACTTGGCATCAAGCCGGAGAAAATCGCATTTCGCGCATATTGTGTAGCGGTGGGCAGAATGCTGTAATAAGCGCTTTCGCTTTCTTTTTTGTAGTAGTTACTTATTATAGGTTCAAAAGATTTCCACTGATCGTATCTTAAGTTATCTATCACAATAAGCATGACCGGCGCATCGTCCTTTTTGATCTGAGGGACAATTTTGTCTTTAAATAATGTATGTGACATCGTAGGGCGATCCTCATCGCTAAACCAGTCTTTATAGTTACGCTCAATAAATTTGAAAAACTGACTATTTGCTTCGGTTTTTTGAGACTCCAGAATTTCTTGCATACTCTGATCCTCAATATTCTCTAATTCAAGCTCCCAATAAATCAACTTTTGATAGAGTTCTACCCATTCTTCATAAGAATTTACCTGCGCCATATCCATTGCAATTTTTCTAAATTCTTGCTGGTAATTGAGCGTTGTTTTTTCTGAAACTAGTCGGCTTGTATCAAGGTTCTTTTTCAGACTCAACAAGATCTGATTGGGATTCACAGGTTTTATAAGGTAATCGGCGATTTTAGAGCCAATAGCCTCTTCCATTATATATTCCTCTTCACTTTTAGTAATCATAATGACCGGCAGCGTATCTCGTTTCGCTTTTATCTCGCTCAAGGTTTCAAGACCGGTTAGGCCGGGCATATTTTCATCAAGAAAAACCACATCAAAGTTTTGCTCTTCAACAAGATCAATAGCTTCGGTACCACTCTGACACGTGGTTACCTCATAATTCTTCTTTTCTAAAAATAAGATGTGGGGTTTTAATAAATCAATTTCATCATCTACCCATAGTATTTTAATCGTACTCATATATAGTATCTTTGTATAAGGTGATTCTAAAAATCACCTGTTGCGCACAGCGCGTTATTTAAAATTTTAAAGCCTTTCTTTTTGAAGACTCCTAACAAACTTACGATAATTAACGACCCTATTTATGGCTTTATTACCATACCCAACGGGCTCATCTTTAACTTAATTGAGCATAAATACTTTCAGCGCCTGCGCCGTATATCTCAAATGGGTCTGTCTTATTTAGTATATCCCGGGGCGCATCATACCCGTTTTCATCACGCAATAGGTTGTGTGCATATTATGCAAAAAGCTATGGAAAAGCTTGAGCAAAAGGGTGTTGAGATCTCTTCGGAAGAAAAGGAGGCTACCCTAGTTGCTATATTATTGCACGACATAGGTCACGGACCTTTTTCACACGCGATGGAAAACAGTATCGCAGAAGGGGTGCATCACGAGCAGATTTCGCTTCAATTCATTGAGTATCTCAATTCGGAGTTTAACGGAAGTTTAACCCTGGCTCTTAAAATTTTTAAGGGAACCTACCACCGTCCGTTCTTGCATCAATTGGTTTCGGGGCAATTAGATATGGATCGTACAGATTATCTCAAAAGAGATAGTTTTTATACAGGAATGGCCGAAGGAAACATCAATACAGACCGTATTCTCGCGATGCTGAATGTAAAGGATGATGAATTGATGGTAGAGGAAAAGGGGATTTATACTATCGAAAAATTCTTGGTAGCTCGACGTTTGATGTACTGGCAAGTGTATTTGCACAAGACCAGTTTGGTCGCAGAGCAAGTTCTTGTAAAAGTTTTAAAGCGAGCAAAATCCCTTACCGAAGCAGGTTATAAGCTTCCTGCGAGTACTGCGCTTGGGTACTTTCTGAAAAAGAAAAATGCAGAAGGAATCTTTGATCAAGAGGCGCTTGAAGTTTTTTCAAAATTAGATGATTACGATATTATTTCAGCAATGAAGGCGTGGTGTGAGGAAGACGATTTTGTTTTGCGTACACTTTGTAAAACAATTATTGATCGAAAATTACCACGCATTAAAATTAAGAAGAAACCCTTTAAAACCGATTTTATTCAGACGGAAAGGAGCCGGGTTAAAGCACACTATAATATCTCTGATGAAGAAGTAGATTATTTTGTATTCACCGGTACACTTACAAATCAAGCTTATACCTTAAAAAAGGAAGCAATTAATATTCTTACAAAAAAAAGAAAAGTCATTGATGTGATTTCTGCTAGTGATCAATTGAGTTTAAAGGCCTTGTCAAAGGTGATCACAAAAAACTATATCTGCTATCCCAAACACTTAAATTAAACCCTTTTTTTCTATTTTTGCGATGATGAAATTTACAGCTGAACAAATTGCTGGAATTTTAGAAGGCTCTGTGGATGGGAATCCCGAAGCAGAAGTTTCTAAACTTTCAAAAATAGAAGATGGAACCACGGGCTCGCTTACCTTTTTGGCGAATCCTAAATACACTCCATATATATATAAAACTAAAGCTTCAATTGCTATAGTTGACAAAAATTTTAAGCCTGAGCACGATCTTGACGTTACGCTTATAAGAGTAGATGATGCCTATAAATCGTTTTCAAAACTTTTGGAATATTACAATCAGGTAAAACTTAGTAAGTCAGGAATAGAACAACCCGTCTACATATCAGAAAGTGCTTCTTACGGTGATGATATTTATTTGGGTGCCTTTGCCTATTTAGGTAATAATGTAAGCATAGGCAATAACGTCAAAATCTATCCTAATGTTTACATTGGTGACAATTGTAAAATAGGGGATAACTGCGTGATCTTTCAGGGAGCCAAAATTTACTCTGATTGTGTTTTAGGCGAAACAGTTTACGTGCATAGTGGTGCAATTATTGGCGCAGATGGTTTTGGTTTTGCCCCTGATGAAAATGGAGAATATTCTAGAATTCCGCAAACCGGTAATGTTATTATAGAAGATAATGTAGATATCGGTGCAGGAACCACGATAGATAGAGCTACTTTGGGTTCTACGATTATACGTAAAGGTGTAAAACTAGATAATCAAATTCAGATTGCACATAACGTAGAGATAGGAGAGCATACTGCTATTGCCGCACAAACAGGTATCGCTGGTTCTACTAAAATAGGTAAGAACTGTATGATAGGAGGTCAAGTAGGTATCGTGGGACATCTTACTATAGGTGATCGCGTGCGTATTCAAGCACAATCTGGAATCACGAGAAATATTAAGAATGATGAAGCGGTGCAAGGTTCGCCGGCGCTATCCTATAATGATTTTAATAAATCTTACGTACACTTTAAAAATTTGCCAAGTCTGGCAGAACAATTAAATAATTTGGAAAAACAAAAATCCAATGATAAGTAAAGCTGAAGGAAAGCAAAAAACAATCGCCGGTGAGGTTTCCTTAACCGGCGTTGGTTTACATACAGGTAAAAATGTTACGCTAACGTTTAAGCCTGCCGATGAAAATACCGGTATGTTTTTTAAGCGCGTTGACCTTGAAGGACAGCCTATTATAGAGGCAAATGCAGATTATGTTGTGAATACCCAAAGGGGAACCAACCTCGAAAAAATGGGAGTGCACATTCAAACGAGTGAGCACGTACTTGCTGCTTGCGTTGGATTAGGAATAGACAATATTTGTATAGAATTGAATGCTTCAGAACCACCTATTATGGATGGTTCTTCAAAGTTTTTTGTTGAAGCTATTGAGAAAGTAGGCATTCAGGAGCAAGAGGCTAGCCGCGAGGAATACGTAGTAACAGAAGTGATTAGCTATGTTGATGACAAATCTGGCAGCGAAATTATGCTTATGCCGGCTGATGAATATCAACTTACTACTATGGTAGATTTTGGTACTAAAATTTTAGGCACTCAGAATGCAAGTATCAAGAGTATTTCTGAATTTAAAGATGAAATTTCAGACTCTAGAACGTTTAGTTTCCTTCACGAAATAGAGATGCTTCTTGAGCACGGACTCATTAAAGGCGGTGACCTTAATAATGCAATAGTTTATGTAGATAAAGAACTTTCTCCGGAAACTATGGAGAAGTTGAGAAAAGCATTTAATAAAGATAATATTTCAGTTAAATCTAATGGAATATTAGATAACCTAACGCTGCATCATCCTAATGAGGCTGCGCGTCACAAGCTACTTGATGTTATTGGAGATCTAGCTTTGGTAGGGATGCCTATCAAAGGAAAAGTGATCGCCAATAAACCGGGACATTTTGTAAACACGCAGTTTGCAAAAAAACTGAAGAAAATCATTAAGCTTGAAAAGCGTAATAATGTACCTAATTTTGATTTGTCAAAACCACCGGTTAAAGACATTCATCAAATTATGGCGATGCTTCCGCACAGGCCACCATTTCTTTTAGTAGATAAAATTCTGGAAATTACAGACACCGGTGTAGTGGGACTTAAAAACGTCACTATGAATGAGCCCTTCTTTGTTGGGCATTTTCCGGGAGCTCCTGTAATGCCGGGTGTTCTTCAGGTAGAAGCAATGGCTCAAACAGGTGGGATTTTAGTGTTGAGTACGGTTCCTGATCCTGAGAATTACCTTACCTATTTTATGAAAATAGATAATGTGCGCTTTAAGCAGCAAGTGCTTCCGGGAGATACACTTATCTTTAAATTAGATCTGTTATCGCCTATTCGCAGAGGAATTTGCCATATGCAGGGAAGTGCATATGTAAACGGCAAATTGGTATCTGAAGCTGAGCTTATGGCTCAAATTGTAAAAGTAAAGAAAGACTAGATTTATGAATCAACCCTTAGCATACGTACATCCGGGTGCCAAAATTGCCAAAAATGTGGTAATTGAACCTTTCACTACGATCAATAACAATGTGGTCATAGGAGAAGGAAGTTGGATAGGATCTAACGTTACCATAATGGAAGGTGCACGCATCGGTAAAAATGTAAATATTTTTCCAGGTGCTGTTATTTCAGCAATTCCACAAGATAAAAAGTTTGATGATGAGGATACGGTAACTATTATTGGCGATAACACAACCATTAGAGAATGTGTTACGATCAATAGAGGTACCACAGACAAAATGAAAACTCAGATAGGTCACGATTGTTGGATTATGGCATACAGCCATATTGCGCACGATTGTATTGTGGGTGATCACTGTATTTTTTCAAACAACAGTACCCTCGCAGGACATATTGTAGTGGGTGACCACGTAGTATTAGCAGGAATGGCAGCCGTGCAGCAATTTTGTACTATAGGAAGTCACGCCTTTGTAACCGGTGGGTCTTTAGTTCGTAAAGATGTGCCTCCTTACGTTAAAGCTGGTCGTGAACCGCTTTCTTATGTGGGTATCAATTCTATTGGGCTACGCCGAAGAGGTTTTACCACAGAGAAAATTAGAGAAATACAGGATATTTACCGTATTCTGTACCAAAAAAATTACAACAATACCCAAGCTGTAAACATTATTGAAGCCGAGATGGAGGCGACTCCGGAGCGTGATGAAATTCTTCAGTTTATTCGTAATTCGCAACGCGGAATTATGAAAGGCTATTTTACAGCAAACTAATAATAGATTATAACAGCATAGATTAATATAAAAATATGGCAACTACATCAGATATTCGTAATGGAATGTGTATTCATTACAACCACGACATTTATAAGATTGTTGAATTTTTACACGTAAAACCTGGTAAAGGACCAGCGTTTGTAAGAACAAAATTAAAAAGTGTTACTAACGGAAAAGTTTTAGATAATACATTTTCGGCAGGGCATAAAATTGAAGAAGTACGTGTAGAAACTAAAGGATATCAGTTTTTATATAATGATGGGGAATGGTACCACTTTATGAACACTGATGATTATACGCAAATCAGACTTTTGGAGTCTGCGCTAGATCAACCCGGACTTTTAAAAGAAGGCGAAGTTGTTTCTATTGCGATCAATACTGAAGACGGTATGCCGCTTTCTGTAGATATGCCGGCTCACGTGATTCTCGAAGTGACTGCAACTGAGCCTGGTGTAAAAGGAAATACTGCCACTAACGCCACCAAACCTGCGACTGTAGAAACCGGTGCTGAAGTAAATGTTCCTTTGTTTATAAATGAAGGGGACAAAATAAAAGTAGAGACCGAAAAAGGTACTTACAAAGAGCGTATAAAAGAATAAGTAGTTGAAATTTCCTCAAAAACATAGCTTAGAGCAGATTGCTACCATTCTCGGAGTAGAATATGTAGGAGCTGCTGATTTTCCGGTTCTGGGAATGAATGAGATTCATGTCGTAGAACCCGGAGATATTGTTTTTGTTGACCATCCCAAATATTATGATAAGGCTTTAGCTTCTGCGGCAACAGTTGTTTTAATAAACAAAAAAGTAGCGTGCCCAGAAGGTAAAGCTTTATTGATTTCGGAAGATCCCTTTAGCGATTTTAATAAACTTACTAAGTTCTTTAAGCCATTTGGAAAGGCAGCTTCGAGTATTGCGACTACCGCAGTGATTGGCGAAGAAACGATCATTCAGCCTAACTGCTTTATAGGTCACAATGTAAAAATCGGTCGTAATTGTTTAATTCACGCCAATGTTACGATTTACGATAATGCGATTATAGGTGATGGTGTAACTATTCATTCTGGAACTGTTCTAGGAGCAGATGCTTTTTATTATAAGAAGCGTGAAATCGGTTTTGATAAATTGCTTTCCGGCGGAAGAGTGGTCATTGAAGATCACGTAGATCTTGGAGCGCTATGTACAATAGATAAGGGTGTGACCGGCGATACTACAATTGGTCAAGGATCTAAATTAGACAATCAGGTTCACGTAGGTCACGATACTCAGATAGGAAAGCGCGTACTTATTGCCGCTCAGAGCGGAATTGCAGGCTGCGTGGTCATTGAAGATGACGTGGTGATTTGGGGACAAGTAGGTATCGCTAGCGGAATTACCATTAAGGAAAAAGCTGTGATCTTTGCGCAGAGTGGAGTAGGGCGCACCCTAGAAGGAGGTAAATCTTACTTAGGCACTCCTGCCGAAGATAGCAAGAAGAAGTTTAGAGAATTGGCTTCAATTAGGCAAATTCCTTATATTTTAGAACAAATAAAAAAATAAAATGAGTCAATCAGCAAAAGACCTTGTAAGAGGTTTATATGAATCCGATTTTTTTAATGATTCCACTGTTCTAAAAAAATTCTTACATCAGGATGCAGAACTGTATTGGAATGCATCTACCGGATTTTCAAAAATGACGTACAGCGATATTGCTGATATGTCTTCAGAAATGGGGAAATCATTCATTTCTTTAAGGTCATCTATAAGTCATCTTATTTCAGAAGGTGATAAGGTGAGCGCACGTTTAACGTATTATATTCAGACGGTTGAAAACCCTGAAGAAGAGGTGGGTATTATTCACTTTATGGCGATTTGGGAACTTAAAGACGGTCTCCTTTACAGAGGGTATCAAATTAGTCAACCTAGTGATGATGACCCGCAAAATAATGATGCGCACATCCGCATAAAGTCTTAAAATTCCTTTAGCATTCAGCTTTAAAAAATTATTTTTGTTACCACAAAATTCAAACAACTCATGAGCGTTTTAGTAAATAAAGATTCCAAAATAATTGTACAAGGTTTTACCGGAAGTGAAGGTACCTTTCACGCCGGTCAAATGATTGAATACGGGACCAACGTTGTTGGTGGTGTGACACCGGGTAAAGGTGGTCAAACCCATTTAGACAAACCGGTATTCAACACTGTTGAAGATGCAGTAAAAGAAACCGGAGCTGATGTTTCAATCATCTTTGTACCGCCGGCATTTGCTGCTGATGCGATTATGGAATCTGCTGATGCAGGAATTAAAGTGATTATTGCGATTACTGAAGGTATTCCGGTAGCAGATATGATTAAAGCTGCTGATTATATTAAAGATAAAGACTGTCGTTTAATTGGCCCTAACTGTCCTGGTGTGATCACTCCCGGAGAAGCTAAAGTAGGTATTATGCCTGGTTTTGTGTTTAAGAAAGGTAAAGTAGGTATCGTTTCTAAATCAGGAACACTTACTTATGAAGCCGCTGACCAAGTTGTAAAACAAGGTTTAGGGATCACTACTGCAATTGGAATTGGGGGAGATCCTATCATTGGTACCACTACTAAAGAGGCTGTAGAATTATTGATCAACGATCCGGAGACTGAAGCTGTTGTGATGATCGGTGAGATTGGAGGTCAGTTAGAAGCAGACGCTGCAAAATGGATCAAAGCAAGTGGAACCAAAAAGCCGGTTATTGGTTTTATCGCTGGTGAAACTGCTCCTGCCGGAAGAACAATGGGTCACGCTGGTGCTATTGTTTCTGGAGAAGGAGAATCTGCTGCAGATAAAAAGAAAATTTTAAGAGAAAACGGAGTACACGTTGTGGATTCTCCAGCTGAAATAGGCAAAAAAGTTGCTGAACTTATTGGTTAATTTCAGCCTCTGAAAAAATCAAAACCGACACGTAATGTGTCGGTTTTTTTATGCGTGTACCCCTCAAGTTTCCTATATTTACCGCTATTCAAACGAACTATTTTAGATATATCAATTTAGAATGAAACTTTTAGAAGGAAAGAATACAATTATAACAGGAGCCAGCCGCGGGATCGGTAACGGTATCGCCAAGGTTTTTGCTCAAAATGGAGCCAACGTGGCCTTTACCTATAGCTCGTCTGCAGGTCCGGCAGAAGAATTAGAACAAGAACTTCTTGCAATGGGAGTGAAAGCCAAGGCTTACAAATCAAATGCTGCTTCTTTTGAAGATTGCCAGGAATTGATAAAACAAATCAGTGCAGATTTTGAATCTATCGATGTTTTGGTCAATAATGCAGGAATAACCAAAGATAACCTGCTGATGCGTATGGGAGAAGAAGATTTTGATCAGGTTATTGAAGTAAACCTGAAGTCAATATTCAATATGACCAAAGCTGTTCAGCGCACCATGCTTAAACAACGTTACGGAAGCATCATCAATATGAGCTCTGTGGTGGGGATTAAAGGAAACGCGGGTCAAGCCAATTATGCCGCATCAAAAGCCGGAATTATAGGTTTCTCTAAATCAATGGCTTTAGAATTAGGTTCGAGAAATATCAGAACCAATGTGGTTGCTCCAGGATTTATCGAGACTGAAATGACCGCTAAACTTGACGAGAAAGTAGTAGCAGGTTGGCGAGATGCTATTCCATTAAAAAGAGGAGGTACTCCAGAAGATATCGCTAACGCTTGTGTATTTTTAGGTAGTGATATGAGTGCTTATGTTACCGGTCAAGTCTTACAAGTAGATGGCGGAATGCTAACCTAGGCAAATCTTAATACAATACTTTATGGCAATATCCACAGTCTTATATATTATCCTCTTAGGGATAATCGCTCTGGGTATTGCCATATTTTTTTACTTCCATAAACCGGAACGTTCTAAGCGTTTGCGATTACTTCTTAGCGCATTACGATTTATAAGTATTTTTGCGGTTTTGATTTTGTTGCTAAATCCTTCGGTTAAGCAAACCTCTTACAAAACCATCAAGCCTAAACTAGCGGTGGTGCTTGACAATTCTGAATCCATGTCTTTTTTAGCGGATTCGGTAGCCATACGAAAGGTTTTTAATGGAATACTTCAAAATGAGGCTTTGAGTGAACGATTTGATCTTGACGCCTATACTTTTGGATCTGAATTGAATCAACAAGAACGTGTTGATTTTAGCGAAACCCAGACCGATATTGCAAAAAGCATTCAAGCATTAGATCGAATTTACAAAGACCAAAAATACAGCAGCCTTCTAATCACTGATGGGAATACCAATCTTGGTGCTAATTATAGATACGTTGCAACCGAAGCCAAAGAGATTGCACGTCATTTTATTGTGGTTGGTGATACTTCGGCGTATGAAGATTTGCGAATTGATCAGGTTAATGTCAATCGTTACGCATATATAGATAATCAATTTCCGGTTGAAATTACGGCATTGTATTCCGGAAAAAAAGAAGTATCTGCCAAGCTTTCGGTAACGCAAAGCGGAACTATTGTACATACAGAGACCCTAAATTTATCTTCTCAAAACAGTTCTTTCCGAAGTAATTTTTATTTGAATGCGGATCAGATAGGGACCAAGCGTTATACGGTAAGGCTTGATGCATCAATCGATGAGACTAACTTAGAAAACAACACCAAGCAGTTTGCGATTGAAGTCATTGATCAACGCTCTGAAGTGCTTATTATTTATGGTGTTTTGCATCCTGATCTAGGTACGCTAAAAAAGAGTATTGAAAGCAACCAGCTACGTTCGGTAAGCCTTAAAGCTATAAATGATGTCAAGGTTGCTGAACTTAATGAAGCAGACCTAGTACTGTTGTTTGAGCCCAATGCGCGTTTTGCTACTGTTTATGAGGAACTCAATAAACTGAATAAAAACCGATTTTCAATTATAGGGCTACAAAGTAACCTCTCTTTTTTAAATCAAAGTCAGGAAGCATTCACGTTGCCGCAAAGCAGGCAGTCAGAAGCGGTGCAGGCCATTAAGAACGAATCATTTTCGGCATTTCAAACCTCTGAGATCAACTTCGCTAATTATCCTCCTTTGGAAGCCATTTTTGGCGAAATCACAGTTGCCGGCTCCAGTGATGTTCTTTTTTATCAGCGAATTACCGGTGTTACTACCGGAAATCCTTTGTTGGGGCTCACAGAGTTGTCGGGTAGAAGAGAGGTGTTTTTATTTGGAACAGGTATTTTTCAATGGCGTAGCCAGTCGTTTTTAGATACCGGAAGTTTTGAAACCTTCGATACGTTCATAGACCAATTGGTGCAATATGCAGCTTCAAATCAAAAGCGTCAGCGATTAGAACTAGATTATGACCGTTTCTATTATGGAGGAAATGCGATTGTACTTAACGCGCAGTACTTTGACAAAAATTATGTTTTTGATCCGGGCGCGCAACTTCAGGTGAAGATCTTTTCAGAGAATGAAGTTCATTATGAATCACCACTCGTTTACAACGGAACTAACTATTCAGCACAGCTTGCAGATTTAGAGCCCGGAACATATTCTTTTGAAATTACTGTTGCTGACGAAAATTTAAAAGCGGAAGGTAGCTTTACGGTGATCCCTTATACTATCGAACATCAGATTAAAAATGCCGATTGGATAACGATGGCAACTGTAGCAGAAGAAACCAATGGAAGTATCGCCCCTATGGATCGCTATTCGGAGTTGATAAACAGCCTTTTGAAAAATCAGGAGTTTACTCCCGTACAGCGGGCTATAGAAAAAAATGTACCTTTAATAGCCTTCAGTTGGCTGCTTTTCCTCATCATTGCAAGTTTAGCTGCTGAATGGTTCATCAGAAAATATAACGGACTCATATAATTAAAACTACATAAAATGGATAGATTACCTAAAATAGGAATTCCGGTAATAATTGGAGTAATAATCGTAATTGTACTCATTGCAAAATCTGCGGTAACGATTGATTCAGGAGAAGCGGGAGTACTTTATAAACCATTTGGAGGCGGTGTAGTAACTGACGAGCCCCCGCTAGGAGAAGGTTTTCAAATAGTTGCTCCTTGGAATAAAGTTTATATCTACGAGGTAAGACGGCAGGAGCTGAAAGAGATTATGAATGTTCTTTCTTCTAATGGTTTGGATATCAAATTAGAGGCTTCTGTATGGTATAAACCACAAGCTGAAAATTTGGGTAAACTGCATCAGGAGATAGGAGAAGATTATCTAAACCGAATTTTGTTACCCACTATTAGATCTGCTGCACGTTCTGTAGTGGGGCGTTATACTCCAGAACAATTGTATTCTTCAAAACGTGATGCGATTCAAGCAGAGATTTATGATGAAACTAAAAAAATCGTAAAAGATCAATATATCGTTCTTGATGAAGTATTGGTACGTGATGTCACGCTACCTGCGACGATAAAGCAAGCAATTGAACGTAAACTGCGTCAGGAACAAGAATCTTTAGAATATGAATTCAGGCTTATTTCTGCTCAAAAAGAAGCAGAACGTCAGGTTATTGAAGCGCAAGGTAAAGCTGATGCTAATAAAATTTTAAGTCAATCGCTTAATGATCAGATCTTGAAAGATAAAGGTATTGAAGCCACATTAAAACTTTCAGAATCTAACAATTCTAAAGTGATTGTTATAGGTTCTGGAGACAGTGGGTTACCCATTATTTTAGGGAATAACTAGCCTAATCAACTGTCTCTTGGCAAATTTCTGTAAATTGGAGGGAGTATCATCCCATTGGCGGCGTCAATAATAGCACAAAAAAACCGAATCGTAATCGATTCGGTTTTTTTGTGTTGTAACAGTCTTTGTACAAAGAAGCTTAGGCTTTCTTCATTCTAACATTTCGATCTCTACGCAGTTTAATTTGCTGCTTGGTTTCTTGAAGCAATTTGGCTTTGGCTACCCAATTATCATTTACAATGCGATCTGGAAAAAATTGAATACGCTCAGTAACGATCTCTATATCTCGCGTGTTAAACTTACTGATCTGATCAAAGGTGTAAATACCTATCGTATTGAGTTTTTCTTCGGTATAGGGCCCAATCCCGATAATTTTTTGAAGATCATCAGCATCTTCATAGGATGCGTAACCTATGCGCTCAAAGTCTAATTCAGTTCTGGTTTTGTCAAGTTCGGCTTGAGCGAGACGTTTCTTTTTCGCTTTAGCCGCAATTTGAATATCCTTATCGGGTAGTGTTTCCTCTAGATTTGGATCTTCAATATCAACTCCTGCTTGTTCTGAAAGCTTTTGGCGCAGATTAGAAATCCGCTTTACATATTTACTTTTCTGATAATAATACGCAAAGAAATAACCTATAGAAAAGGCACCCAACATCAATACAATAACCTCTATATACACTAATGGTATGGAGACGTAATCATTATTGGTTTGTGTCAAAACTAGATGGAGCATTATTTAAATATCAGTTCGTAGCGGTTATTTAATTCTATTTTATCTTCTTGCTCTCGGGGATACAAAGGAAATTCTTCTCCTTTTGATAATGCAATAACTTGATTTTCAGGTAAATTAAGGCTTTTTATGAGAAATAACCTAATTTTTTGAGCTTGTTCTAAGGCAATTACATAGTTATCTCGATCATCTCCAATATGATCTGTATAGCCTATAATTTCAATTTTAGCTTGTGGTTTGATCTTTAATCTTCGTTCAACTTCGGCTAAAAAACGCGATGCATTTTCATCACGCACTAAACGTGCCATTTTAAAAACAGGTCTAAACGTAATATCAGCATTTGGTTTAGCGGCTTTGGTAGTTGCCGTTTTACTCAATTTTGCGAGGCGCAAACGTTCTTCATCTTCATCAATAGCACGCTGGTTACGTTCCATTCTTTTTTGAATGTCATCTATGAGTTTATCGTAATTTCCGGTTTTAGCAAGGCTGCTATCTTGATAAATTCCTCTATTTGCTAGTTGTTCTGTAGGTTCTGTAGCTTGATAAAGAGAATCTAAAACATATCCTGGAGCTTGCTTTTTAATAGTACCAGGATTAGCAGGTTCTACAGTAGACGAAGCGTCAACAAAAAGACTCTTGCGATTATTGAATGCTCCAGTAGCGTTCAAAAAGTACAGACCTACTACACACCAGCAGGAAAATACGGAGAATGCTATAAGAAAATTCTTCATCGGTTAGTAATTTTCTCAAATGTAAGTCTTTAAGATAAAAATCACATCAAGCTGTTAAATGTATTCGATATAATGCACGTAAAAAGGATTTTTTTTATAAATTCGCCCTGTATTATGAGAAAAACAGCATTACATCATCATCATTTTTATTCACGCACTCAAGCGAGGTAAAGATGTTGTATATGTAATTGACGTATAAAAAACAGTAACCCGTTTGAGCTTTTCAAACGGGTTTTCTGTTTAGAATAGCTCAGACTACCAATCAAACCTAAAAAAATGAATAAAAAGATTAGAATCGCAATTCAGAAGTCAGGCAGACTCAACGAAGATTCTTTACAAATTTTAAAAGATTGCGGCATCTCTATTGACAACGGTCGCGATCAATTAAAAGCGAATGCTGCTAATTTTCCGCTTGAAGTATTTTACCTCCGTAATGGTGACATACCACAATACCTGAGAGACGGGGTAGTAGATATCGCGATCATTGGTGAAAATGTTTTGATCGAAAAAGGCGAGGATATAGCTATAGCTCAGAAACTGGGTTTTTCAAAATGCCGGGTGTCTTTAGCGATTCCAAAAGGAGTTAAATATGATTCGGTAGCAGATTTTGAAGGAAAGAAAATCGCTACTTCGTACCCGAATACAGTGCTTAATTATTTAAGTAAGTATAACGTAAAAGCAGATCTTCATATCATTAATGGTTCGGTAGAAATTGCTCCTAATATTGGTCTCGCAGACGGTATTTGTGACATCGTATCTAGTGGAAGTACGTTATTCAAAAATAACCTTAAAGAGGTTGAAGTGATGCTTACTTCTGAAGCCGTTCTTGCGGTCTCACCTAAAATCGATGAGGAGCGTCAGACCATTCTAGACAAATTGTTATTCAGAATTAAAGCGGTGCTTAAGGGGCGTGACTACAAATATGTTTTGTTAAACGCGCCGAACGATCGTTTAGATGAAATCATCGCATTGCTACCGGGAATGAAAAGTCCTACGGTGTTGCCGCTTGCTGAAAAAGGATGGAGTAGTGTACATTCAGTAATTGACAAGAATAAGTTCTGGGAGGTCATTGATAATCTTAAAGATTCTGGCGCTCAAGGAATTTTAGTGAGTGATATAGAAAAGATGGTGCTCTAATTTTTAGACTAAGGAAGACGTATGAATACGATTGTAAATCCTGAGCGTTCGCAATGGAATGAGATTCTAAAACGCCCTACACAAACTTACAAGCAGATTGAAAAAACCGTTTTAGAGGTTTTTGAAGCAATTCAAAATGACGGTGATGCAGCAATTGAGAAATACACTCAAAAATTTGACGGGATCAGCCTGAATTCTTTTGAAGTAACCCCTACGGAAATTACTGCTGCTGTAGCAAACCTAGATGCCGATTTAAAAGAAGCGATCACGCTAGCAAAATCTAATATTGAAGCATTTCACAAAGCACAACGCACCGAAAAAATTGAGTTAGAAACCGCACCTGGTGTAAAATGTTGGCAAGAAAAGCGGCCTATTCAGAAAGTAGGTTTGTACATTCCCGGAGGAACTGCGCCTTTGTTTTCAACGATTTTAATGCTGGCTGTTCCAGCAAAAATAGCAGGCTGTAAAGAGGTGGTGCTCTGTACGCCACCTGATAAAGAAGGGAATATCAATCCTACTATTTTATTTACCGCTCACCTTTGTGGTATTGATAAAATCTTCAAAGTTGGCGGAATTCAAGCTATTGGAGCAATGACGTTCGGCACACCGAGTATTCCAAAAGTGTATAAAATTTTCGGTCCTGGAAATCAGTTTGTAACGGTAGCTAAGCAAATGGCAACTCAATTCAACGTTAGCATTGATATGCCTGCAGGTCCGTCTGAATTATTAGTTGTTGCAGACGATACTGCCGAAGCTGCCTTTGTAGCTTCAGATTTATTAAGTCAGGCTGAGCACGGTGTGGATAGTCAAGTTATTCTTGTTTCTACCTCTAAAGATTTAATCAAAGCTGTCTCACAAGAAGTTCAAGAGCAGCTGCAAGTGCTTCCCAGAAAAGCCATTGCAGAAAAAGCCATTGTAAACAGTAAGCTGATTTTTGTTGAGACTAAAGAGCTCGCTTTAGAACTTATTGATGAGTACGGTCCTGAACACTTTATTGTGGCTACTTCTAATAATGCATTTTTTGTAGAAAATATTGCTAATGCAGGTTCTGTTTTTATAGGAAATTATACGCCTGAAAGTGCCGGGGATTATGCCTCAGGAACTAACCATACTTTGCCAACTAACGGGTATGCTAAACAATACAGCGGTGTAAATCTTGACAGTTTTATGAAGAGTATGACCTTTCAGGAAATTACGCCGGAAGGAATTCAGAATATTGGTAAAGCCATCGAACTTATGGCTGCTGCCGAAGGTTTACATGCACACAAAAATGCAGTGACTTTACGTTTAACTCAACTCGCAAACTCAAACTAATGACTGCACCTACTTTTAATTTAGAGCGTTTGATTCGCGCTAATGTTGCGCAGTTTAAACCTTATTCATCGGCTCGTGATGAGTTTAAAGATTTTCACGAGGATATGGTATTTCTTGATGCAAATGAAAATCCGTTTGAAAACGGCGTCAATCGCTATCCAGATCCACAACAGCTTACTTTAAAACAACATTTATCGTCCTTAAAACGGGTGCCGGTTGATCAAATTCTTTTAGGTAACGGAAGCGATGAAGTACTCGATTTATTATTCAGAGCTTTTTGTGAGCCCAAGCAAGATAACGTGATCACGTTACCGCCTACTTACGGAATGTACGGAGTGCTGGCAGCTACTAATGATATTGCTAACCGCGAAGTATTGCTGTCTGAAGATTTTCAGCCCCAAGTTGCTAAGATTCTGGATCAGGCAGACCATCAAACCAAAATACTTTTTCTATGTTCGCCAAACAATCCTACGGCGAATAGTTTCAAGGCAGATGCTATCGAAGTGCTGCTTCAGAATTTTAAAGGGTTGGTTGTCGTAGATGAGGCGTATATTGACTTTTCTCCAGAAGAAAGTTGGACGACAAAGCTTCAGCAATACCCTAATCTAGTCGTGACACAAACCTTGTCTAAAGCCTATGGCCTAGCGGGAATTCGCTTAGGAATATGTTATGCTTCCGCAGCAATTATTTCGATTTTAAACAAAATCAAACCACCGTACAATGTAAATGAACTTACCCAAAAACGCGCGTTAGAACGTGTGCTTGATGATAAAAAGGTTCAAGGTGAAATCAACATGATTTTAAAGGAAAGAGATGCTTTATCTAAAGTGTTACTTCAAGTGAATTTTGTTGAGAAAGTTTATCCATCTGAAGCTAATTTTATTCTAGCAAAAGTGGATGATGCCAACAAACGTTACGATCAATTGATCAAAAAAGGAATTGTGGTTCGTAATAGAAGTTCCCAGCCTTTATGCGAAAATACACTACGCTTTACCGTAGGGACAACCACCGAAAATGAAAAACTAATTACCGCTCTCAAAGAACTGGTTTAACTGTAATAAATGACTACCGAAACTACCTCCAAAAAACAAAAAGTATTATTCATTGATCGGGACGGAACGATCATTAAAGAGCCGCCCGGATATCAGGTGGATGCTTTTGAAAAGGTGACTTTTTACCCAAAAGCTTTTACCTATTTAGGTAAAATTGCTCAAGAGCTTGATTACAAGTTGGTCATGATCACCAATCAAGATGGTCTGGGAACTGATATTTTTCCTGAAGATACGTTCTGGCCGGTGCATAATTTTATTTTAAAATCCTTTGAAAACGAAGGTGTTGTGTTTGATGACGTTTTTATAGATAAAACTTTTCCTGAGGATCAAGCAGACACCCGTAAACCGGGCACGGGAATGTTAACCGAGTTTTTCTCTGAGGATTACGATCTTGCCAACAGTTTTGTTCTGGGAGATCGTATAACAGATATTGAACTGGCTAAAAACCTTGGGGCACAGGGTATTTTTATCAGTGATCATACTGATTTAGGTGCCGATGAAATCACCACCAAACGGGAAGATCTTGATGCCTTTATTGCCTTAGAAACTACAGACTGGCAAAAGATTTATGAATTTTTGAAGCTGAAAGAACGTTCCGCTTCGATCTCTAGAAAAACCAACGAAACCGACATAGAAATCAAGTTGAATCTTGACGGAACCGGCAAAAGCGATATCAAAACCGGACTAGCATTTTTTGATCATATGTTGGATCAAATCGCTAGACACGGCTCTATGGACTTGAAAATTCACGTAGATGGCGATCTTGAGGTTGATGAGCATCATACCATTGAAGATACCGCGATCGCCTTAGGTGAAGTTTTTTCTAAAGCTTTGAGTAACAAACTAGGTATTGAGCGCTACGGTTTTTGCTTACCGATGGATGATTGTCTGGCGCAGGTAGCCATAGATTTTGGAGGACGCAATTGGCTGGTCTGGGAAGCTGATTTTAAACGTGAGAAAATAGGGGAGATGCCTACTGAAATGTTTTATCATTTCTTCAAATCCTTTACAGACGGTGCTCGAGCAAACCTCAATATAAAGGCAGAAGGCACAAATGAGCATCACAAAATCGAAGCCATTTTTAAAGCTTTTGCAAAAACGATTAAAGTAGCTGTAAAACGCGATCCCGATAAAATGGTTTTGCCGAGTACAAAAGGAATGTTGTAAGCTTATGAAATTAGTAATAATCAATTACGGAGCAGGAAATATTCAAAGTATCAAATTTGCTTTTGAACGCTTAGGAGTTCACGCGATATTGTCTGATGATGCAGACGAAATCAAAGCAGCTGATAAAGTGATTTTTCCGGGTGTTGGAGAGGCGAGTAGTGCTATGGCAAAGCTGAAAGCCACGGGGTTGGATAAAATCATTCCTACGCTGAAGCAACCAGTTTTAGGAATATGTTTGGGAATGCAGTTGATGTGCAAACACTCAACTGAAGGTGACACCACTGGTTTGGGAATTTTCGATGTTGATGTGGTTAAATTTTCAAACAAAGTCAAAGTTCCACAAATCGGATGGAACGAAATCGAAAGTTTAAAAACTCCCTTATTTACGGGGATTCCCGAGAATTCCTTTATGTATTTGGTTCATAGTTTTTACGCACCAAACTGCGATCAAAAAATAGCCACCACGACTTATGATGTGGATTACGCTTCGGCCTTGCAAAAGGATAATTTTTATGGAGTACAGTTTCACCCGGAGAAAAGTGGTATAGTTGGACAGGAAATTTTGAAAAATTTCTGTCAACTTTAGCACTTCTCTGAACTTGTTTTAGAAACTGCCACTATGGAGTTCTTTTGTTACATATTATCTAACAAAAACCGCACGGTGCTTTATGTTGGGAAAACTAAAGACTTGCACACAAGATTAAAACAACATAAGAAAGGTAAAGGGGGCTGTTTTTACAAAAAAATATAATTGTAATGAGCTTTTATATTTTGAAACGTTTAAAACTGGCAGTGAAGCTTGGCAAAGGGAGCAGCAATTAAAGAGATGGCATAAGGAGTGGAAGTGGAATTTGATTAAAGCTAAAAATCCAGACCTGAAAGAAATCAAAATTGATACTAAAAAATTGGAAATAGATTCTAACAATATGAGAAACAAAGGATCGAAAGGCCCTGAAACAAGTTCAGGGTTTAGAATAATCCCTGCAATAGATATAATCGACGGTAAGTGTGTGCGCCTTTCTAAAGGTGATTACAACACCAAAAAAATATATAATGAGAGTCCGTTAGAGGTTGCAAAGGAATTTGAAGCCCACGGAATTCAGTATTTGCATTTGGTTGACTTAGATGGTGCTAAAAGCAAGCATATTGTGAATCATAAGGTGCTCGAGCAAATTGCTTCTCAAACCAGCCTAAAAATTGATTTTGGAGGCGGACTCAAAACCGACGATGATCTGCGCATTGCTTTTGAAAGTGGTGCTTCACAAATCACCGGTGGAAGCATCGCCGTTAAAGATCCTGAAACTTTTAAAAGCTGGTTACAGAAATTTGGTGCTAATAAAATCATTTTAGGCGCAGATGCTAAAGATGAAAAAGTTGCGGTCAGCGGCTGGCTTGAAGAGTCTAAAGAAGAATTGATTCCGTTTATTCAAGGCTATCAAAAGGAAGGAGTTTCTTATGTGATTTGTACAGACATTAGTAAAGACGGGATGTTACAAGGACCTTCTTTTGAGTTGTATAAGCGTATTTTAGAAGAAACGAAGAACTTGAAACTGATTGCTTCCGGCGGAATTTCAACTTTTGAAGAATTGCCAAAACTAGCTGAATTAGGTTGCGAAGGAACGATAATCGGTAAAGCGATCTATGAAGGCCGCATTTCAATGAAACAGTTGGAAAATTATATTTTGGAACATGAATAATGCTTCAACTTTTAGAGAAGAATTGGTCAACAATATTTTCTACAGGTTAGATGAAAACCTTAGAATGATAAGAATTGCATTAGCTCAAATCACAGAAGAAGAGATCTGGTTAAAACCCAATCCCACGCTAAACAGTATAGGCAATTTGATTTTACACCTATGCGGAAATCTGACTCAATATGGAATTTCTTCTTTAAGCGGAGCTTCAGATGATCGCGTTAGAGATTTAGAATTTTCAACTGAAAGTGGACTTTTAAAACAAGAGTTGTTAGATAAATTGGAGACTACGGTTAATCAAGTTAAAGCGACGATAATTCAAGTTTCTGATGAGCGTCTAATTCAAATAAAGGAGGTTCAAGGGTATCAATTTTCAGGTATTGGAAATGCTATTCATTTAGTAGAACACTTTTCTTATCATACGGGTCAGATCGCTTTTTGGGTAAAAATGCTTAAGTCAAAAGATTTAGGTTTTTATTCTAATGTTGACTTGAATAAAAGAAATAAAAAAGAATAATTATGTTAACCAAACGTATAATTCCCTGTCTCGATATCAAAAACGGAAGAACGGTAAAAGGTGTCAATTTTGTGGACTTGCGTGATGCCGGTGATCCGGTGGAACTGGCTGCAAAATATGCCGAAACGGGAGCAGACGAACTCGTTTTTCTTGATATTTCGGCTACAGAAGAACGCCGAAAAACCTTAGCCAATCTAGTTTTACGCGTAGCGGAAAAAATAAATATTCCGTTTACCGTAGGCGGCGGTATTTCTTCGGTTGAAGATGTAGATGTGTTGCTTCAGAATGGCGCAGATAAGGTTTCAATCAATTCTTCCGCAGTAAAAAGTCCGCAACTCATTAATGATTTGGCGGCAAAATTTGGTTCGCAATGTGTAGTGGTGGCGATTGATGCCAAACAGATCAATGGAAAGTGGACGGTGCATCTTGTAGGAGGAAAAGTCCCAACCGAACTCGATCTTTTTGAATGGGCAAAAGAGGTGGAAACCCGCGGCGCCGGCGAGATCTTATTCACCTCAATGGACCACGACGGTACTAAAAACGGATTTGCAGATGAAGCTTTAGCCAAGTTGAGTACGATGCTGAATATTCCTATTATTGCTTCAGGAGGGGCAGGAGCGATGCAGCATTTTACAGATACTTTTGTAAATGGAAAAGCAGATGCAGCCTTGGCAGCGAGTGTGTTTCATTTTCACGAAATCGACATTCCCGAACTCAAACAAGTTTTAAAAGAGAATAATATCCCGGTTAGAATTTAAAGACTTAGCCGAAAAACAACATAGTTACAATGGAAATTAAATACGATGAAAACGGACTCGTGCCGGCTATAATTCAAGATGCCAAAACTAAAACGGTTTTGATGCTTGGCTATATGAACGAAGAGGCTTATTTGAAAACCAATACTACTAAAAAAGTTACTTTTTATAGTAGAAGCAAACAGCGTTTATGGACAAAAGGCGAGGAAAGTGGGAATTTCTTGAATTTAGTTGCTATTAAAAATGACTGCGATAATGATTCGCTTTTGGTGACCGTAAATCCAGTGGGACCTACGTGTCACACCGGGACAGACAATTGCTGGGGCGAAGATAACAAGCAGACTTTTGGTTTTCTAACGGAATTGGAGCAGACTATTGCAGACCGAAAAGGGAATCAGAGTAACGACGATAGTTATGTGGCAAGTCTTTTTCGAAAAGGAATCAACAAAATTGCGCAGAAAGTAGGAGAGGAAGCCGTAGAAGTTGTTATCGAAGCAAAAGATGATAACGATGATTTATTTCTAAATGAAAGTGCAGACCTTCTTTTTCATTATCTCATATTGCTGAAAGCTAAAGGTTTTGGACTAAGTGAGATTGAACAGGTATTGCTTGATAGAAAGAAATAATTGAATCTGGAACATATTTAACGTTTTCAGCAGCGCTAAAAATTTAAAGTCCTTTCCTACAAGAAAGGGCTTTTTTGTTGATTATATTTTTTAGATAAACAACAAGATTTGACGTTACGAAGCGCATAATGCTTTTAAGAAAGGTGAAAAATGTAGCCTTTTTCGACTATTTTAAAGATAAATCTAGAAATAATTAAAATTCAGTTATTTAGTACTTGTAGATTACTATTGGGGTGTTTGTAACAAAGAATTTAAACAACTAAA
Source organism: Leeuwenhoekiella palythoae (assembly GCF_020310025.1). Lineage (GTDB taxonomy): Bacteria > Bacteroidota > Bacteroidia > Flavobacteriales > Flavobacteriaceae > Leeuwenhoekiella > Leeuwenhoekiella palythoae. Next base: position 3,782,948 of record NZ_CP084318.1, on the reverse strand, counting down.
TCGATTGATATTTAGTATTTTACAAGTGAAATTTGTAATATTTCTTTCTAAAATATTTTTGAACTCAAGTTATTACTAAAAAATATAGGTGCTTAGTACAAGTATTAATATTTAGTTAAAGGATTTAGGAAATCAAAGAAATGTAAATAATGCGCAGTTAAGCGTATTTGCTTGTATTTCATCTTGTTATTAAAGAAATTAGGGTAACAATCATCCAATATAGATTATGCCCAAAATTCTACTTTTCTTCTCTCTTCTTCTTACATGTTTTATTGCCCATTCACAGGTGGGAATAGGAACTACAGACCCACATCCTGATGTGATGCTAGATGTCAATGGCGGATTGCGAATACGCAATTATAATGACGGTAGTAATGATGCAGCAAAAGATTCTTTAGTCGTTTTGGATGGAAGAGGTGTGGTTCACCGCATCGCTACAAGTACCTTACTTGCCAATATGGATAAATCATTAGTTAAGGCAAATATTTCATCCAGTGCATCATCTTTGTTAAGTATAACAATTGGAGAAAGTTTAATAAAGTTTGACAATACAGAATTCGACATTAAAGGAGAGTACAACTCTTCCTCAGGATATATTACAATTGAAAATAGCGGAATTTATCGAATTACGAGTCAAATTCTATCTTCATCTACAATTTCCGGACTTGTTTTGTTTGGTTTGCGATTGAAAATACGAAAGGGAGGGGTAGGTTCATTTAACACAGCCGCAGAAACCAATTATACAGGACTCAGTGCTGTCCCTAGAACTATTTCTACAATATTGGAACTTGAAGCTGGAGATCAAATCGCCTTTTATTCTTATAATGGTTTATCTATAGGCGTAATAAACCTCAGTGCTAATGCATACGATAATTATTTTACCATCGAACAAGTGCGTTAGCTATCCCTCCATTTCAATCAAGGTAAGGGCTAAACGAATTTTATAGTAAGGAATCTTTTCTTCAAAATGCTCAAAATAAGGCTTTAGACCTTCTGGATGTCCTAGTTCTTGTCGAGCGGTTTTTATTTGAGCAACTTCTGTTTGACTTACATAGTTATATAAATTAAGATCAGCACCGTCTTGCGCTAATTTGGCTAAATGTGAATATACCGTAGTATCCTTTAAATCTCTTTTAGCCGCTATGGCTTCCACACTTAAACCTTCTTTTAGGAGTTCATAGGTTACCTGATGTGTGGCACTTTTGCTTCCTTTTTTCTTGATCTTATTTTTCTGAAAATCTATAATTGCTTTGATAAAAGCATCTCCATATACTTCAAGCTTGCGTTGCCCCACACCACTAATTTCAAGAAATTCCATTTCTGTGACCGGTCGTACTTGCTCTAGTTCTTTTAGCGTTTTATCGCTGAATACTAAATAAGCAGGAATCTCTTCTTCTTTGGCAATTTCGGCTCGTAGAGCACGCAGTTTTTCAAACAGCTCATTACCTTTTTTGATTTTAGGCTTTTTAGCCTCAATAGGTTCCTTTTGCAATACTTCGGTAGGTGAAGTCAGGCGTACTTTTTTTCCATGGAATAAAATTTCTTTACTGGATTCGGTCAGATGTAGGTTGTTTCTTAGATGAAAAGCAATCTCACAATAGCCTTGATTGATGAGTTGTAACACATAATGCTGCCAGTCTTTCCAAGAAACATCTTTTCCGATCCCGTAGGTGCTTACTTGATCTAATTGATGATCTAGAATATGTGCATTTTTAGCTCCTCTCAAAATATCTATGATCACACCAATAGGTTCACTACCTTTTACACGTGCGATCGTAGAAAGTGCTTTTTGAGCTAAAATGGTTCCATCAAAAAACTGCGGCGGATTTTTACATACATCACAGTTGCCACAATCCTCGGCCAAAAATTCGCCAAAATAACTCAGTAAGATCTTACGCCTGCACGTGGTTGCTTCGGCATATTGCTTCATACGGTCAAGCTTCGCGTTTTGCACTTCTTCATTTCCGGCGCCTTGCGTAAAACGTCGCAGTTGCAACACATCAGCATAACTGTGAAAAAGCAGTGCGTGCGATTTTAGTCCGTCTCGTCCCGCACGTCCAATTTCCTGATAATACCCTTCCAGATTTTTAGGCATATTATAATGAATCACCCAGCGCACATTAGATTTATCAATTCCCATCCCAAAAGCGACTGTAGCACAAACTACTTGGGTTTTATCATAAATAAAATCTTCCTGCACTTTATTGCGCTCTTCAAAGCTTAAACCAGCGTGATAACAAGTTGCCGCTATACCCTCTGCCTTTAAAGATTCTGAAACACTCTCGGTTGTTTTTCGGCTCAAGCAATAAATAATCCCGCTAGTGTCTGGGCGCTTTTCTAGAAAACTCTTGATCTGGTTTAAGCGTTTGTCTGCTGAGCGGACTTCTAACGTGATGTTTTTTCGGTCAAACGAACTGATGAATTGTTGCGCCTCAGAGATGTTTAATTGATTTGCGATATCCTCGCGGGTCGCTTTGTCTGCAGTCGCCGTAAGCGCGATCATAGAAATTTGTGGTAAAGACTTTTTCAGAAATCCCAACTGCTGATAAGAAGGTCTGAAATCGTGACCCCAAGAAGAAATGCAATGCGCCTCATCGATTGCAATACAACTGATGTAGGTTTTGTTTAAAATAGGGTTAAGGCCTGCTAAACTTTCGGGCGCAACGTAGAGCAATTTTAATTCACGGTTAGCAACTTGATCTAGAATCTTTTGTTGGTCTTCAGCGCTCTGGCTGCTGTTGTAAAAATCAGCGGCGATCCCGTTAGCTTTCAATCCATCAACCTGATCTTTCATCAGCGCGATCAAAGGTGAAATTACAACTGTTAGGCCGTCAAAAAGAACAGCAGGAAGTTGGTAGCATATAGATTTTCCTCCGCCGGTTGGCATAATCACGATCGCATCATCTCCACCAAGCACCGTCTCAATGATCTTACTTTGCTGATTTCTAAAACTATCGTACCCAAAGTAGGTTTTTAGTGTGGTAAGCAATGTATTTTGATCTACTGATACGCTCATAACTTCTTTTTCTCAATAATCGAGATTCAATCCCTGCGGATAAACCCGAAGTAGTTTATTGCAAAAAACGGAATTTTTAGGCAGACCTCAGTCGCTTTGCTTTTTTAATCTAAACGGAATCAATCAAGAGGCTTTACAGTTTACAAAAACCGTAAAATCAATATCGCATTTTTACGCTAAACTCAAATTATTAAACTAAAATTGACAATTGCATAATTCTTAAATTTAACCTTTATAAAAGCTAATGCTCACGGGCTTTGGCTTCAAATTTATTACTAAAATTGTTCTACATGAAAGCGAGAAAATATACCATTGCGGTCCTTCAATTGGCCTTAAATAATACACCCCAAAATAATTTGGAAAAGTGTAAAAAGTGGGTTGCAGATGCTGCTGAAAAGGGAGCTGAGATCATTTGTTTGCCTGAACTGTACAGCAGTCATTATTTCTGTCAGGATGAGGATGTTGACAATTTTAAATATGCCGAACCGCTTTATGATGTGTCTTTTACTGAATTCAGTGCGCTGGCTAAACAATTAGGAGTCGTGATCATTGTTCCGTTTTTTGAAAAACGTATGAGCGGCATCTACCACAACAGTGCTTACATCATCGACACCGATGGGAGCGAAGCCGGCCTTTACCGCAAAATGCATATTCCAGACGATCCTCATTTTTATGAAAAGTTTTATTTCACTCCGGGAGATCTTGGTTTTAAAACGATCAAAACGCAAAAGGCTAATCTAGGTACTTTGATTTGCTGGGATCAGTGGTATCCTGAAGCAGCCCGTCTCACCGCGTTACAAGGCGCTGAAGTTTTGTTTTACCCGACTGCGATTGGCTGGCATCCACAGGAAAAGGAAGAATTTGGTGTAAATCAGCACGGCGCTTGGATGAATGTCATGAAAGGGCACGCGGTGGCCAATGGAGTATATGTAGCTGCAGCAAACCGCATAGGACTAGAACAGTATGTGCCTGATACTAACGGCATCGAATTTTGGGGACAAAGCTTTATCTGTGGTCCGCAAGGGGAAATTTTAGCTCAGGCTTCAGCAGATCAAGAAGAAATACTTCTCGCAGAAATCGACCTTGATCTTCAAGAAAATGTACGCCAGAATTGGCCATTTTTTAGAGACCGTCGCATTGATTTTTACGGAGAAATAACCAAACGCGCACTAGATTAATTTATGAAAAACAACAGACGTTTACCTGCAGAATGGGAGAAGCAACAGGGGATTTTATTATGTTTTCCCAGTAACGGAAACGACTGGCCCGGTAAATACCAGGCAATTCAATTTGTTTTTATTGATTTCATAAAAAAGATCGCAGAGACCGAAACAGTTTTTCTACTCATCGGGCGGGAAAGTATAAAGGAAAAAGTGATCACAATGCTTGAGGCGGCACACGCCAATATGAGCAAAATCACGTTTATCTTACAGAAAACGAATCGCAGCTGGATGCGTGACTCAGGCCCGATCATCGTTAAAAATAATGGAGCGCGGGAGGCGCTAAATTTTAATTTTAACGGATGGGCAAAATATGGCAATTACCGTTTAGACAAACAAGTACCCAAACGTATGGCTGATTTTTTAGGAATTCCATTGCAGCAGATTATGTATAATGGGGAGCCAGTAATTCTTGAGGGTGGCGCTATTGATGTAAATGGTAAAGGAACTTTACTCACTTCTGAAGAGTGTTTATTAGATCCTAAAATTCAAGTACGCAATCCGGGATTTACTAAAGAAGATTACGAGAGCATTTTTAAGCAGTATTTTGGGGTTACAAATACAATTTGGCTAGGCAATGGCATCGCAGGTGATGACACTCATGGGCATATAGATGATCTCTGTCGCTTTGTAGATGCAAAGACCATTGTTACAGTAGTAGAAACTGATAAAACAGATCCTAATTATGCTGCCTTGCAAGATAATTTAGCCCGTTTAGAATTGGCTAAATTAGAAGATGGCAGCAGCCCTAAAGTCGTGACCTTGCCTATGCCCAAGCGCATTGACTATGAAGACCTGAGGCTTCCGGCGAGTTATGCTAATTTTCTAATTCTCAACAAAACGATTTTGATGCCCACTTTTAATGATCCTAAGGACTGTGTGGCTTTACAGACCTTGTCTGATCTTTTTCCAACACGCAGCGTCGTAGGTATTTGTGCTCTTGATCTGGTTTGGGGCTTAGGTACTTTGCATTGTTTAAGTCAGCAAATTCCTTCTTAAATAGGTATAGAATAGAAGCCGTTTAAAACCGTACATTTGCAGCGGTTAAAGCAACAGCATTGTTGCTAAAATACTTATTATGGCCTCTTTTGAAGATTTTAAAATAAATAAGCAATTGCGTTATGCAATTGAAGACCTGGGTTTTTCTACTCCAACACCTATTCAAGAACAAGCGTTTTCTGTAGTCAAATCAGGACGCGATGTAGTTGGGATTGCTCAGACCGGTACCGGAAAAACCTTTGCATATATGCTTCCGGTATTAGAAAATTTAAAATTCTCAAAGCAAATCAATCCGCGTGTTTTAATTATAGTACCCACCCGCGAACTCGTTTTACAAGTTACAGAACAGGTGAAAGCCTATGGTAAATACAGCTCCATCAGAGTTGTAGGGGTGTATGGTGGAACCAATATCAATACGCAAAAAGAGGCGGTATTACAAGGTTGCGATATTCTCGTAGGTACTCCGGGACGGTTGTATGATTTGGCACTAAGTAGAGCGCTTCAGTTAAAATCTGTAAAACAATTGATCATTGATGAAGTAGATGTACTACTGGATCTTGGTTTCCGTTTTCAACTGGTGAATATTTTTGATTTACTTCCGGCTAAACGGCAAAACATCATGTTTTCGGCAACGATGACTGATGAAGTAGACGAGTTGATGGACACTTTTTTTACCAGTCCGGAACGCATTCAAGTGGCACTGAGCGGTACTCCGCTTGATGCTATTGAGCAGCATTATTATGAAGTACCCAATTTTTATACTAAAGCAAATCTGCTAAGTGTTTTACTGAAAGATAAAAACGAATTCAAAAAAACGCTGGTATTTGTTTCAAATAAAAAACTAGCAGACCGACTTTTTAAAGTGCTTGAAGAAGTTTTTGGAAACGAAGTAGGCGTGATTCACGCTAATAAAACACAAAACTACCGTATCAACGCTATAGAGCAATTTGACGACGGCACGTATCGCATTTTGATCACTACAGACGTGATGGCACGCGGTCTGGATCTTGATGAAGTAACTCACGTATTTAACGTAGATGTACCGCGTTTTGCCGAAAACTACATGCACCGTATAGGTCGTACCGGTAGGGCAGGAACTACCGGTAAAAGCTACTTAATAGGTACGCCAGATGAGCTGGAGCGTAAAGAGGCTATTGAAGCCTTGATGAACAAAAGTATCGCGCAGGTAGATCTTCCGGAAGGCTTAGAAGTATCGAAACGTCTGATTCCCGAAGAAGAGCCCAATTATGTTGAAATCAACAATCCTACAAAACGGGACGACACCCGTGGCGCTAGTTTTCACGAGAAAAAGGAAAAAAATAAAAAGGTAAATCTTGGCGGAAAGTACAAACGAGAAATTGCCAAGAAATATAAAAAACCGAAGACACGTGGAGACAAAAACTACAACCGAAGAAATAAGCGTAAATAGCTAGAGGTTCTACAGTTGGCATTGTAACGCTTTCGCTGGTCAGGAAGCGTTATAAACTTATTTCAGTATCAAAAAGATATTCTTTACAAACACGTCAAAGACTTTTACGGAAGTGATTTATTTTAATAATTCTGTAAAAATAGTGTTATAAAATTTCGTACTTTTTAAACTTTAAATGCATTTTTAATGAATTGGTGGGCTAATCGGTTAATCAACTGAAGCTTCCCCTGAAATTTATAATTTGCTCGAAACAAATGCCTTGAGTTTAGCTACGAGGTAGTTACAATAGAAGTATGAAACGTAGAAATACCATTAAACTGCTTACGCTGGGCACAGGAGCAGTTTTTGTTTCGCCGCTCGTTAGCGGCTTGCTTTCCGGGTGCAAAGCAGAACCAAAAGCGCCAGAATTCGATCCAGAATTCTTCAATGAGAACGATTTGCCCTTTTTGGTTGCGGTTATAGATACTTTAATTCCGGCGACTGATAGTCCTTCGGCATCAGAAGTAGGGGTTCCGCAAATGCTAGATCATATGATCGCCGGACTATATTCGGAAACAGATCAGGCCAATTTCTCAATGCAATTTTCGGCTTTAAAAGATTACCTCAATACCATAGACGGCCAGTCTTTTGTTTACTTAGATCCTGAGGAGCAAACGGCTCATATTCAAGAGCTTATCAACTCAAGGGAAGATTCAACTAATGCTGCACGTAGCGGACTTTTAGCAATTAAAAATCAATCAGTTAATTATTATTTAAATACTGAAACGATCGCTAAAAATCATTTGAATTATTTACCGGTGCCGGGACCTTTTTTACCGTGTGTACCTCTTGAAGAACTTAACGGAAAAGCCTGGGCAATATGAAAACAGAAGATACTATGAACACCCAATATGACGCTATTGTAGTAGGCTCCGGAATCAGTGGTGGCTACGCAGCAATGGAACTTTGTAAAAAAGGCTATAAAACGCTAGTGCTTGAGCGCGGTCGGGATGTGGAACATATAAGCGATTATGAAACGGCGAATGACGATAACTGGGATTTGCCGTACAATGGGCGCGTTCCTAAAAAGGAAATAGATGCGCACTATCCTAAACAGAATCGCTTAAGCTGGTGGGTTAATCAAGATAATAAGCCGTTTATTAACAAAGATGATGAATACCCGTATGAGGAACTTTCCCGCTTCGACTGGATTCGCGGGCATCACGTTGGTGGGCGTTCAATTATGTGGGGCCGGCATTGTTACCGCTGGAGCGATATTGATTTTGAAGCCAATAAAAAGGAAGGCATTGCGATAGACTGGCCTATACGCTATGCTGATATTGAACCTTGGTATGATCAGGTAGAAACTTTTGTTGGGGTGAGTGGCCAAGCCGAAGGTTTGAAACAAGTGCCGGATGGAAAATTTTTAAAGCCTTTTGAACTCAATTGTGCCGAACAGGATTTTAGAGAAAAGGTAAACGCTAAATATCCGGAACGAGTGGTGACTCCGGGGCGTATTGCCAACTTATCTGAGTACGACCCCGAGGTGCATTTGGGAACACGCGGCCAGTGTCAAACCCGTAACCGCTGTTGGCGGGGTTGTCCTTTTGGAGCGTATTTCAGCAGTCAGTCTGCGACATTACCCGTTGCTCGCGAAACCGGTAATCTTACTGTACGGCCCTTTAGTATCGCTGCTGAAGTTTGTTACGATCCAAAAACGCAAAAAGCTACCGGTGTGCGTGTGATTGATGCCAATACCGGAGAAGAAACGGTATTTACAGCGCGTATTATCTTTTGTAATGCAAGCACGGTAGGTACTACAGCCTTATTATTAAACAGCAGGTCTGAACGTTTCCCTAACGGAATGGGGAACGATAGCGGTGAACTAGGCCATAATTTAATGGATCATCACTACGGAATGGGAGCCGGCGGTACCTATCCCGGTTTTGAAGAGGTGTACTATCAAGGCCGCAAAGCCAACGGATTTTACATTCCTCGGTTTAGAAATATTGATGATGAAACAAAACGCGCGGATTACCTGAGAGGCTTTGGATACCAAGGAAATATTTCTCGCGGAGCACATGTACCGGAAGAAACAATAGGAGTGGAGCTTAAAGAAACCATCTTTAAACCGGGGCCGTATAATGTTTCGGTGGCGTGTTTTGGAGAAATGTTGCCTTATCACGAAAACCGAATGTTTTTAGATTTTGAAAAGCGGGATCAACACGGAATGCCCATCATTACATTTGATGCCAAATTGCGTGATAACGAGATGAAACTACGTGAGGATGGCGTGCAATGTGCCGTTGAAATGCTTGAAGCTGCCGGTGTTGAAAATATATGGAGCTACAATGATCTTACTGCTCCCGGCGCGTGTATTCACGAGATGGGTACCGCCCGAATGGGTAGTGATCCTAAAACCAGCGTACTCAACAAATGGAATCAAATACACGCAGTTCCTAATGTTTTTGTTACTGATGGCGCGTGTATGACCAGTAGCGGCACCCAAAATCCCAGTATTACCTATATGGCGCTAACCGCTCGTGCAGTAGATTACGCAGATAAGCAGATTAAAGCGGGGAGGTTGTAACGTCTTTTAATACATTTATACTGAATAATTTTAAATAATAGATATGACCAAAACGAAAATTGCCATCGGCTTAGGTAATATAATACTACTATCAGGAATTCTTTTTTATTTTATTGGAGTAATGGAAGCAGAGTTGGTAATCAAAGCTTTTATGGTGCTTGCTTTTTTAATTTTAGGGACACAATTATCAGTATCCTCACTATTTAAAAAGAAAGCATAATAAATAAGACAATATTGAAATGACTAGAAATAAGATAGCAATAATACTAGTTACTCTGATCCTTTTGGCTGGAATTCTGTTAACGTTAACCGATATTATTTCAGAAAAAATAGCAATTAAAGCATTTATGGTTCCTGCTTTTGTTATTCTAAGCATCCAATTAAAAGCTATTCTTAAGGAGAAAACGATTTAATTTAGTTGATCATACCATCCCAAGCTAATACTTCGCCCGGTTGCATAGTATTGAGTTTTAAATTCCCCACGCGTACCCGTACTAATCTTAGCGTAGGGCAGTCAATTGCAGAAGTCATCTTGCGCACCTGTCTAAACTTACCTTCGGTGATGGTGATGCTCAACCAAGTGGTTGGTCCGTGGCGAGAATCTCTTATTTTTTTTCTGCGGTCAGGCAGCGCCGGTACTTCCACTAGCTTTTGTACTTCGCAGGGTTTTGTAGTATATTTTTTGCCCTCTAAGCCTATCTCTATTCCATCTCTCAACTGATCTAGTTGGGCTTCGGTGGGCACGCCGTCTACCAAAGCATAATATTCTTTTTCAATCCCGCTTCGGTTGATGTGATCGCTCAGAACACCATCGGTTGTCATGAGTAATAAGCCTTCTGATTTTTCATCAAGCCGTCCAATAGGCATTATTCCTTTTGGCCAATCGTAAAGTTCAGCTAGGAATTTTTTCTTCCGCCGTTGGCGTAAATCATTACTGCTAAGCTGACTGATGTAGCCATAGGGTTTAAATATGAGAAAATGTTGTGGTGAGGCCAAGAGACTTATTTTTTTAGCTTTGCGAAAGTATAAAAATATCAACGAATCTGAGGTTACAGCTTTAGCCGGAGATGTAAGCGGTTTAGGCTCTAAAAGCTTATTTTTGGTTACTTCAACGCAATACAGATTCTTTTCTGCTTTTTATGACAGGACAACACAAGCGCAAGCAGCAGGCCAAACTACTTAGACAATTTAGAAGCGTTTACCGGGCTATGGGCGCTTTATTATTTGTATTCTTTTTTGTGATTTCGGTTTCAGGATTACTGCTGGGCATCAAGAAAAACAGCGGAGATCTACTCTTACCAAAAACCCAAAAAGGCACAACAACCGATTTAACACAGTGGCTTCCGCTAGAGGATTTAAAAGAGCAAGCGATACAGGTTTTACACGATTCTGTTTCGGCAGACTTGTCAACTAAACTAGATCGTATTGATGTAAGGAATGAAAAAGGAATCGTCAAATTTATCTTTGACGGCCATTACTACGGAATACAGTTAGATGGCGCTACCGGCAATGTTTTGCACATTGGTAAGCGGCGCTCAGACGTGATCGAGAATATTCACGATGGTTCGATACTCGATAATTATCTAGGAACGGGCGGCTATATCAAATTGGTTTATACACTAGTGATGAGCATTGCTCTGCTATTGTTTACCATTACCGGATTCTGGCTGTGGTATGGTCCTAAGCGTATGCGAAAAGGGCGTAATTAATTGATTAAAAATTCACTATGCTGAAACAATTTGGCGGAAAAATCACTCCTGAATTGAAAAAACGCTACGCCCAATCTCCTAATTGGAAGTCGGGTAGTTTTCAAAATCTGGAAGAAACCACAATGGATATTGGCCTGGCGGAAATGCCCGGTATGCTTTGGAAAATGTTTTTCTCTAAAGGAAACACCATTCCTCAACAAAATTTACCCATTCAGGCTTTTGATAAAACGGCATTTTTAGCGCCAGATGATTCCTTTAAATATATCTGGTATGGGCACGGTGTATATTTACTCCGCTTGGCCGGAAAAACCATTCTAATCGACCCAATGCTTGGTCCCGATGCAGCACCAATTGCGCCCACAAAAAGTGCGCGTTTTTCAGAAAACACTTTGCAATTGATTGATGATTTTCCGCAAATTGATTTGATGTTACTCACACACGATCACTACGATCATCTGGATTATGCAAGTTTAAAAAAACTGCTTCCCAAAGTCAAGAATTACTATGTTGCATTGGGTTGTGGCAGACACCTAGAGGCGTGGGGTGCCGCCCCACATACCATTACCGAATTTGATTGGTGGGACTCCCACACGTTTGCAGATATTGAGATTACGTTTACACCGAGCAGGCATTTTTCAGGAAGAGGCTTACGCGATAGAGCCAAATCACTCTGGGGCGGTTGGGTATTAAAAACTGATAAAACAGCTTTATTTCATACGGGAGATGGCGGTTACGGCGCTCATTTTAAAGAAATAGGAGAGCGCTTGGGTCCGTTTGATCTGGGTTTTGTAGAATGTGGTCAATATAACGAGCGCTGGCGTGCGATACATATGCTGCCCGATGAGGCGGTACAAGCCGCTTCTGATGCTCAAATAAAACGAGCGACACCGTATCATTGGGGTGGATTCAAATTGGCTTTTCATTCGTGGACCGCACCTGCGGAAGATTTTACAGCAGCGGCCCAACTAAAGCATTTAGAGTACACCTTGCCAAAACTAGGACAGTTAATGCACCTCGATCAACCGGCACAAGTTGATGCTTGGTGGAAAGACATCACCTAAATTATGGAGAATAAAGCCATATATGCCGTAATTCTTGCCGCGCTAATTGCCGGATTCAATGGGATTCTTATAAAAGCGATGCCCAGTTTATCTACCGGTGCTATCGGTTGGTTTCGGGCGGGAGTTCCTGTATTGTTTTTGCTTCCGGGATTGCTAAAAGCAAGGCAGTTAAAAGTACAAGGCAGTACCAGAATGCTCTTATTGGCATCGGTGATCAATGCGGTGCGTACTTATTTTTTTCTGCTGGCTTTTGTATATACTTCCGTAGGTAATGCTATTGTTCTGTTTTACATATATCCGCTGTTCATTACCATTATTGAAACTACGGTTTACAAAGCTCCCATTAGCAAGAAGCAAGTTTTATTTATGCTTTTAGCCTTCGGCGGAATAGCTTTCACCTATGCTGATAAAGAATTCAGTTTTGAATCTCGGGATTTTATAGGAATGCTTGCTGCGATTCTTGCTGCGGTAGGTTATGCCTTTTTTGTTTCGATCTTTAAGCGGCAAACGCAAGACTGTAACCGCAACCAATTGCTTTTTTATCAAAATTTAGCAGGAGCGGTTTTATTCATTCCCTTTTTATTCGGTTTAAAGGATGTTGCATTGACCCATATGGGAATTGGCGTTTTTTACGGACTTCTTATTGGGATCGTGCAGTTTGGACTATTCTTTTTCGGACTAAAACACCTCAATGCCACTACCGCCGCTTCTTTAATGTATTTAGAAGTGTTAAGCGCAGTACTCTTGAGTTTTTTCATTTTGAACGAGGAACTCAGCTGGAATACCTACGTAGGCGGTGTGCTCATCTTGATCAGTAGTTTCTATATCTCTAAACTCAACCGGAAAGCTTCGTAATTGGATTGAGCAGATTTCAGCGATTAGTTATACATTATTGCACTAGATCTCACATTTCTAAATATGTATAGCATCTTAGCAAAAGTGACAAGTGATTTTGAAAACCGCAGCGCACTTTTGCGGTATGAACACACTTTCTAAACTTGGTATCTTTACGCTGCTTTTTATCAGCAGCTTGACTATAATGGTGGGTAGCGCGATCGCACCGGCTTTATCAGGAATTATTGAAGCAACTGATTTTAATTTTCCGCCGAGTTTGCTGATCACGTTACCGGCATTGGGCGTATTGGTTTTTGCGCACCTAATTGGTAAACTCACCAATGTTTTAGGTCCATTTAAACTGTTGGCGCTTGGTCTTATTCCATATGCAGTTCTTGGGGTGATCGGAGCTTATTTGGGCAACCAATACCTGTTGCTGATCGATCGCTTTTTGTTAGGGGCAGCTACCGTAGCCATTCAGGTTTCAGTAACCGGACTCATTGCTCAATTATTTTCAGGTTCTACACGGATGAAAATAATCGCTTGGCAAGGAATGGCGATCGAATTGGGCGGGGTGGTGTTTTTGTCCATTGGAGGAATATTGGGCGAATGGCACTGGCAAGCACCTTTCTATATTTATTTAATTGCACTGTTTTGCCTTTTTCTGCTTTATAACACCATCCCTAAGAACGCGCCAACCGATGCCGAGCAAACAAGAGAAACTCAGCACAAACCAACTTCTCAAAAAATCATCTGGGCGATCTGTGCAGCTTCTTTAGCGGCGATGGTTTTGTTTTTTGTATCGTTTGTGACGCTTCCGCTGTATTTAGATCAAAGATTTGATTTTTCAGAATCAATAATTGGGTATTATATGGCGTTCATTTCGCTAATGGCAATTGCTATAGCAAGCCAAATGCCTAAAGTGGTCAATAAATTTGGAGATGCCAAAACGGTCGCTATCGGATTTTTATTCTTTTGTTTTGGGTATGTGGTTTTTGCCGCTACGCATCAAATCGCGTTTCTTATACTCGCTGCTATTTTTATAGGGATTGGTTTTGGGCTCACCGTGCCGTTACTGAATCATATGACCGTAGAGGCAAGTACGCCTGAAACAAGGGGTAAGAATTTGGGCCGTTACTCGATGGGTATTTTTGGCGGGCAGTTTTTATCTACATTTATAACGTTTATCAGTAAAGACTATATTACAATTTATTGGGTTGCTGCCTCATTTGGTATACTCGTTTGTGTGATTCTCTTTATACTATTTAAAAAAGTTTTGAATACCTAAACCTGCCTGCTTGATGCATTTCGACTTTGTACTGCTAATCTTAGTATTTTTACAGGAAATGCCTGTAAATGCATACTACCGTTTGGAAACAGAAAATACAGCTTCTAGAGTCTTTGAATAAAGACACTAAATTACTTTCTGAAAATTCGTTTGGCTTTTATTTTACTTCAGATCAATCATTTTCCAAATTATATTTAAAGCCACTTAACGAAGCTTTCGCTGCTGAGGCTTATGAATATAACGAGGGTTTGTTGATCAATTTTGAGCGCGAACTTATCGAAGAAGATGATCAGGAATATGCGCTCGACGTGATGCAGCTTTTTAATGGAAATCGCTGTTTGGATTTAAATCATAATGTATGGATATCTAACCAGATACAGCATTCAATTGTTCTTTTAAAAGAGGAATATGCGTACGATAAGTGTTCTTACATTGTGCTAAAGACAATTCTAAAGGTGTTAATGCTTCAGTTAATTCGCTTTCAAAAAACGCATTATGCACCGCAGGAATTGGATCAAAAACGCATTTATGAATTTTTAAAATTGATGGAAACCCATTACCTCCAAGAAACGGAAAGTATTTTTTATGCAACTAAATTGGGGATCAGTGAAAAACGCTTGAATCAGATCTTAAAAGAAAAACTTCAACGCACGGCAAAACAAATCATTCAACAGCGTCAAATCACCGAAGCTAAACGGCTTTTGATACGTAGTGAAGCCACCATACAAGAAATAGGGTTTCAATTAGGATTTAACTCATTAAGCAGTTTTTCTCGATTCTTTAAAAATAAAGTAGGGGAGAGCCCATCTACCTACAAAGAGCTACATTCTTAGACTTATAACCTTTCTTTAGTTATTCAGACTTTTAAGAATTGCTTTGCGTTTTCACATTAAAACTAGGTGCCACATAATCTTTAGGTAAATAATCAGATGGAATCGTGCTTTGATTGCCATCACGGGCAGCACGGTAATGCGGCGAAAGAATCTCTATCCCATTTTCATTACATACATCTTGAATATTTTGATGCAGGTTAGAGTAGATGGAAGCTTGTTTATTGGCTTCGCGTACATAGGCATTGATTTGATAGGCCACATAAAAATCCTCTAAACTGGTTTGCAACACAAAAGGTTGCGGATCTTTTAAAACCAGATCTGTGCGTAATGCAGCATCAATAAGCGTCTGGTGCATCACTTTCCACGGAATATCATAACCGATAGTCACAGTGGTATGAATGATCAACCCTTTTTCCGGCGCATCACTACTGTAATTGATGGTGTGACTGCTCATCACCGTTGAATTAGGAATAGAAATGATCTCATTTTTGGGAGTCCGTACTCGAGTCACCAAAGAAGATTTTTCGATCACATCGCCTACGATTTCACCTATTTTCACCCGATCACCTATTTTAAACAAGCGCATATAGGTAAGCACCAATCCTGCGATCACGTTAGATAGTGACCCCGCTGAACCAAAGGTGAAAAGGAAACCTAAAAACACTGAGATCCCTTGAAAAACGGGAGATTCGCTTCCGGGTAAATACGGAAAAATCACCACAAAGGCAAAAGCGATCACTAGCACACGTACCAATTGATAGGTTGGGTTGGCCCAATCAGGATAAAACCCGTTAAAGGTCAGGCGGCCTTCGGCGATCTCAACTTTTAAAAAGTTTAAAAATTTCAGCAATAGCCTAAATACCACAATGATGACAACGATCGCAAAGATGTTTGGCAGATAATTCCAGATGGCGAGAAAAATCCCTTTTATGGGATTGATAATGTAACCTAACAGTTCATGCGCAAAGGCTTCCGTTTGTGGGAAAAAGCCAAAAATGAGCGGTAGCGCGATATAAATAGCCAGCAGCACCGTAACCCATTTTAATATGCGATTGATCAAGAGTAATACGTGTACCTGACGCTCGGTATCTAAAAGTGTATAATTCTTAACGGTAACCGCTTTTAAGCGCTTATGCTTTTGACGTTGAATTTTCAAAGCCGTCCATCTAAATAAACGCAACACGTATTTTATGATCAATCCCATCACGATGATCACCAGCAGGGCCATACCGATGCTTTTCAGTAAATTGATCAGGCTGTGTTCTTCCTTATAAACGGTCACCGCATCGGCAATGATCTCTTTGTACGAGGTGGCTAAAGCCAGCGGCGTGGTTTCAAACCACAGAGCATCCACTTCGGTAACACTGGCGATGGTTTGATTGCCATAAATTACATCAACAGTTGCTTCGTTTTCATTCACTTTGAGCGAATCAGAGAAAAATTCTAGAGTCTCGGTGAGACGCTTGATACGCGAACTGATCGCATTGGCGCGTTCTTGTGCCGAAAAACTTCCTAATCGATTATAGATTAAAAACAACGAATCTTCTTCAAAACCGGCAACCGGAAAACCTCTGGTAGTTTTTTTGAGGCTTTCTATTTGAAGACGTTTTTTTTCTAGAAGTTCATTTTCTTTGGTTTCAAACTGCTTGAGTTGTGCTTCTAATTGCGTCCGCTCTCTGTTGTTAGTAGAGCTCACTGCATCTAAGCGCGCTTCAAGATCGGCACGACGTATAGAATCTGCAAAACGCTGTTTTTCTAATTCGGCTAGTTTTTTTACAAAATCATCACCAGTCGTAACAGCCGGAACGGAATCCACAACTGTGGTGGTACTATCAGTCTGCGCCGAAGTGACGAGTGTAAAAAAGAAAATAAGAACAAAACTGAAACGCTGTGTAAAAACCATTTGTAAACCTCTTAAATGAAGTCTGAAAAGTACTTAATTTGATGATATTTCTCAATCAGTCAAACTTTTAATTCTGAGGCCTTTTTAAATTCAGGTATTTATGCGAACCATCGCAGGAGGGAAGCCGTTTTGATAAACCACAGGTACAGTCGTTTATACCTTTTCCAGATAAAATTCGGGAGGTATATTTTTCAATACGCCCTATGCGGGTTTTAACTTGTTTGGCTCCGCCGAAAAATAACAAGTAACCACGCTGCCTGCCGGGAGTTAATGCTTTAAACGCCTTTTCAAACTCGAGGTCTTCTATAAATTTTTGCTGAAGTTCTTCAGGAAAATCAAATGCTTCTGTTTTCTTTAAAACTACTTTCTGACCGGAAGCTTCTATAGAAATGGCCTGTTGAACATACTCTTGAATGCACTGCTTTTTCTTGACTATTTCATCTACCGAATAAAACTGTAATAATCTAACAGATTGCGAATTAACACCCGGCGCTTCAAGTAAATTATAAGTATCGTTGATCAGTACGCCTTTAAAAAAGCTGATAGCGCAAAAGTCTTTAAAACTGCTAATTATTAAAACATTAGTGTTTTTATAAGTATAGCAGGGATTGCGCCATTTAAAGGTTTCGCTCAATTCTGAATCCAGCACTAAACTTCTCAAATACGCCAATTCTTCATTCCACCTTGTGGCTTGCTTGAAAAACATGTCAGCTTTTGAATCCATATATGTTATTCGGTTGAAATACCGTCAAGAACAGCTTGAATTCCGCGCAGCGCAACTAGAGCAAATAACGGTCTGTGGTTGAGTTCGCTATTGAGTTCGCCCACGGCTATTTCCAATAAAAAGGTATCCAGTAGCACGCTATAATCCCGTTCATTGTCGGGAATCAAGTCGGTATCTTCAAGTGTAGATTTATACCCGTCCAGATAAAAACGAGACACATAATAATACCAAGCTTCTGCCCATTGCTCTAAATGTTCCTCGCGATATTCTTCGGCATAATTTTGCTGCATCAACGGACTGTAAGCCGCATAATGAAATGAGCGAATCATTGCCGCAACATCACGCAAGCCCGAGCGCAGAATACGACGCTCACTAAACGGACGCGAAGGTTCGCCTTCAAAATTAATGATCACAAAATCTTTTCCTGTCCATAACAATTGTCCCAGTTGAAAATCGCCGTGCGTTCTGATCTTTACCGTATTGATCTTATGTTTAAAAACACGTTTAAAACACGCCAGCACTTCATTTTTTCGCTGTAAAACAGCTTCTGCTTCTGTTTGAATCGTTGCCGGCAAACTGGGTATAGAACGGCGTAGATTCTCAAATGCTTCGCGAGTCACGCGCTGCAACGAAGAATACAAAGAACGCTGATAGTGCAAAGAGAATGCTTCGTGTTCAAAACCGCTAAGCTCTTTATGGCTGGCAAGAGCCAGATGCATTTCGGCACTGCGGCGTCCTAATAAACTTATACGTTCAGGAAATAAACTTTCTATAAGTTCGCTTTCCGGTTCGTGTAAGGCTTCAAAAACTAAAGGTTGTGTACGTAGCGTCTTGTCATAATCCGGCTGAAGTTCCTGCGCTTGTGTCTCTATACGTTCCATATACCGGTGGGCAGCGTCTTTTGCATTTACCCAGCCCGTACCCACATTGGTCACAAGATCTTGCATCATTCCCAAAACCGCCTCGTTGCGTTTTTCGGTATGATACACGAGTTTTCCCATATAATCAGGCGTGTTCGCAAATTTTACCGTTTCGGTAAGGTATTGCGCAAGTTCTGCATCAGGGTTGATGGTATTATCCAGGCGGCGATACAGTTTTAAAAAGTAACGATGATCATAAATGATCGAAGTGTTGCTCTGTTTCGATTCGATAATACGGGAATTCACATCCTTGATTTTCTCATCAGGAGTGATCTTTCCGCGGTTAAACGTAAGTTTTTCTTTACCAAATTTAAGCGTTTTCCCTTCCTGCAAACCATAGAACAATTGCGCTCTAAAAGGTGCTACATACACCGCATCTACGAGTAACCCGGCACGATCTTCTAATTGTATTTCGGCTAAAATCCCTTTATGCGGAATGGCTTCAATAAGACTTTCCTGACTGTTGGCAATAAAGGAAACAGGCAATTGATAGATTTCAGGGAGCCCTTCATTAAAGTTAACTTCCACAATCAAATTCTTGACCAAAACAGTGCTGTCAGAAAGGTCGAGCATATTGGTAACCTGCATCGACTGAATGATTCTGTTCGCATCACCAAACCAATATTTGCTTTTAAAGTACGCCGGCAAGATTTTACGCTCTAGCAGCTTTACACTTTTAGCGTCAAACAAGCTTTCCCAAGAAGAAGTCTTCACTTGGGGCAAGGGACCATCCTGTGCTTCGCTCGCACGATGCGTCAATGCGAACCAATAATACCCGTGTGGTGCCAGCGTAAATAAATAAGGCCGATTGGTTATTCTGGGGAATTTATTATGACTGAAAACTTCTACAGGAATATAATCGATATAATCTTCCAATTCTAATTCTACTGCCTGCGAGAAGCGCGAAAGATTGGCTAGAACTAAAATAGTTTCATCTTCATAGGTACGCGTAAAAGCAAGAATTTTGGCATTAGAAGGCGATAAAAATTGAATATCTCCACGCCCGAAAGCTTTAAAACTTTTGCGCATATGCATCACGCGCTTCATCCACCAGAGCAAGGAAGACGGATTCATTTGCTGGGCTTCTACATTCACCGATTCTGACCGGTATTGGGGGTCTATAATCGTTGGTAAATACAACTTTTGTGGATTAGCCATTGAGAAACCGGCGTTTCGGTCGGCGGTCCATTGCATTGGGGTACGCACGCCATCGCGATCTCCCAAATAAAAGTTGTCTCCCATACCTATCTCATCACCGTAATACAGCACCGGTGTTCCCGGAAGCGAGAACAACAGCACATTCATCAGCTCAATTTTATTGCGATTGTTATCGAGTAGGGGAGCAAGTCTACGCCTGATGCCCACATTAATTTTTGCCTTAGGATCTTTAGAATAAACCTTATACATGTAATCGCGCTCTTCGTCCGTCACCATTTCGAGCGTGAGTTCGTCGTGATTTCTCAAAAAGATCGCCCATTGGCAGGATTCGGGAATATCTGGAGTTTGATCTATGATATCCATTATAGGGTAACGATCTTCCATCTTGACCGCCATAAACATACGTGGCATTATAGGGAAGTGATAATTCATATGACACTCATCGCCATCACCAAAATAGGCTGCAGAATCTTCCGGCCACATATTTGCTTCGGCGAGAAGTAATTTATGATCATATTTTGAGTCGATGTGTGCCCGTAGTTTTTTTAGAAAAACGTGTGTTTCCGGCAGGTTTTCGCAATTGGTTCCATCGCGCTCAAAAAGATAAGGAACCGCATCAAGCCGAAATCCATCAACGCCCAACTCGCACCAGTAATCCATAATATTAAACACTTCTTGCTGAACATCAGGGTTGTCAAAATTCAAATCGGGTTGATGAGAGAAAAAACGATGCCAATAATAGGCGCCTGCTTCGGCATCCCACGTCCAATTAGAAGGTTCTGTATCTGTGAAAATAATTCGGGCATCTTTGTATTTTTCTACATCGTCGGTCCATACATAATAATCCCGGTATTTGGATCCCGCAGGAGCTTTACGCGCCCGTTGAAACCACTCGTGCTGGTCTGAAGTATGATTGATCACCAACTCGGTAATTACCTTAAGTCCGCGTTTGTGGGCTTCCTCAATAAACCGTTTAAAATCCTCGATCTCGCCGTAGGACGGGTTGATGCTGTAATAATCTGCAATATCGTAGCCATCATCACGCAGGGGCGAAGGGTAAAATGGCAGCAGCCAGATGGCCGTCACGCCCAAATCTTCCAGATAGTCTAACTTTTGTAACAAACCTTCAAAATCACCTATTCCATCGCCATTACTATCAAAAAAAGCTTTGATGTGCAGTTCATAAATTATCGCGTCTTTATACCAGTTTTGTTGATCGTCAATAAATGGAGTGATGGCCATAGATTAGAATTTATGCTTGATTTTAAAAGATTTACACTTGGCGGGAAGGTGCCAAATTGTTAAAGTTAAAGAAGTCTTTTTAAATGCCTCGTTAAATAATAATTAATCCTAAAAATATAGCGAGTGATAAGGTTACAGCATTGTTTTTTACTCTAATTTTCGCCCATTAATTTTTATTCATGAATGCATCAGAATCCACGGTGAACAGGGAGATCTCTCAAGAAGATTTACAAACTTGTTTACGTGTTTTAGAGCAGTTTAATACTGATACTAATCTTTTATTTGAATTAGATCGTGAAGATCGAATCGCAATCTTAAAAGCTTCCGGAAAATTATCTCGACCTGATCGGGATGAATTTTCAAGACGAAAAAAAGATGCTAAAAAAGCGCAGAAGCGTAAACAAGCCGCCAAAGATCGAGCGGCCAGAAAAGTGACAGGAATACGCAGTGCGCGTGAAGCTTCGGTATTTACCGCGCCAAAATTACTTCAAGCCGCAGAACTTGAAACGCTACAAACACCCGAGTTACAAACTGCACGTAATTGTTATGTGTGTAAAACAGAGTTTACTAAACTGCATCACTTTTATGATACGATGTGCACGAGCTGTGGTGACTTTAATTACGCAAAGCGCTTTCAGACCGCAGACCTTACAGGACGGGTGGCGATTATTACCGGTTCACGGTTAAAAATCGGATACCACATTACTTTGATGTTACTGCGCGCAGGAGCTACCGTAATCGCCACGACCCGTTTTCCGGTTGATTCTGCCTATCGATTTTCAAAAGAAGAGGATTATCACGTTTGGGCCGACCGCTTAAAAATTCACGGTCTTGATTTGCGGCATATTCCCAGTGTGGAGATTTTTTGCAATTATATTGAGCAGCGCTATGAGCGTCTGGATATTTTGATCAATAACGCTGCGCAAACCGTACGCAGACCGGCCGGGTTTTATCAGCATCTAATGGCTAAGGAAGAAACTGCTTTAAGCGAACTCCCGCAAGTTGTAAAAACGCTATTGTCTGACCACATAGGCTGTTTAGACGAATTGAAGTCCTTGAGCACTTCTGCCAGTGGCACTAAAAATATGCCGGTGACCTGGCACGGACCAGAGCCGGGAATCGGGATTAGAGCTTCGGCAAAACTATCGCAGATTCCGTATAGTTTTGATAATTCGCTACAAACTGCTGAAGTGTTTCCTGAGGGAAAACTAGACGCAGATCTTCAGCAGGTAGATTTACGTAAAACAAACAGCTGGCGTTTAAAATTAGGAGAAATCGAAACCACCGAAATGCTGGAGGTACAACTCGTAAATTCTGTTGCACCTTTTGTGCTTTGCAACCGTCTTTCAGAATTAATGAAGCAAGAGCCTACGGGTCAAAAGCATATTATTAATGTTTCGGCGATGGAGGGTAAATTTCATCGCTTTTTTAAAGAAGACCGGCACCCGCATACCAATATGGCCAAAGCTGCACTCAATATGCTCACACATACCGCAGCCGGCAGTCTCGCAAAAGATGGGATTTATATTAATGCAGTAGATACCGGTTGGGTTACTGATGAAGATCCTGTTGCCTTAGCGCAAAAAAAGGTTGAAGAACATGATTTTCAGCCACCTCTTGACATTGTCGACGGCGCAGCCCGGGTGGTTGATCCTTTATTTGATGGGATCAATACGGGTAAACATTGGAGCGGGAAATTCTTAAAGGATTATTTTCCTATTGATTGGTAAGTACAAGTTGATTTTTCTATAAATGAATCTAAGTCGCTGGTTTTCTGAATATACGAAAACCAGCGACTTAATTACATCGTTATATTTCGACTATTTGTATATTTCCTTGCTGTAACTTTGTATTTATGATAGACGCTTATTTAGAAATTCTCGATGCTTTTAATCCGTTACAAAAAGAGGCGAGAGCGCTCATAGAATCTCAGATAACAATTAAAGATATCCCTAAAGGAGATTTTATTTTACAAGAGGGGAGTGTTTGCAATCATATTTACTTTTTACACAGCGGATTTGCCCGGCAGTTTTATTATAAAAACGGAAAAGAAATCACAGAGTGGTTTGCTGCCAGTAAAGAATTTTGCTTTTCTATAGAAAGCTATTTTCACCAAACTCCAAGTAAGTTGATGATTCAAACTTTAGAAGATTCAACAGTGATCTTTTTACATCGCGATGCCTATATGGAACTGAGTAAAATACAAAGTGACCTGAGCCAACTGGCGATTAAAATGTTTGCAGAATCCCTGGTTTTCTCTCAACGCCGTATGGAGCACGTACTCTTTGAAAGTGCCAAGGAGCGATACTTACATTTACTGGAAACAAAACCCAACATCATACAAAAAGTACCCTTAGCGTACATTGCTTCGTTTTTAGGAATAACGCAAGAAACACTCAGTAGAATCCGCGGACAATTGTAATTTATACACAAAATTTCTAATTGGATGATTATTTGATAAATGTCAAACCAATTATTAATCAGAGAGTTGATATTTGCAGCTCATAATTGAGATTTTTTTTGGTTAAGAATGTAGGAGGCTTTTTCACCCCAATGTACACTTCATTTTTAAATTTTATAATTAGGTGTCCCCTAGACCTAATTGTTTATTGTAAGAAGCAGTTCGTTAGAACTGCTTTTTTATTGTCGCTACTTCAACACATAGAGCCATGAGAAACTATTTAAGATTTGTCTGCTTAATCCTTATAGGTTTACTTATTTAAACTATAGTACTCGCAAAATTTTAAGACTTTTCTGTTTATTTGATAAATATCAAAGGTTTTCGTTGTTCGATTATTCAATTTTATTGAGTAATCAAAACCAAAACAATGAATGCAAAAATCTTTACTTTAATTATGCTTTTGGCGGTGTTCTCTGGAGTTGCTCAAGAGGATACTCAAAAACTGATAGATCAACTTTCGGTTGATGAGAAAATTTACTTATCTATTGGTACCGGGATGGACATTCCGGGAATTCCGGCGGGTGCTGAAGCTCCACAAGCGGTAGTAGGCTCCACAAAATCTGAAGTTGCCGGTGCAGCAGGTACAAGTTATCCTATTTCAAAAATAAATCTTCCGCCTATTGTATTTGCAGACGGGCCGGCGGGTATCCGTATAGATACTGTACGGCCGCAAGCACCGGGAAAGACCTTTTATGCGACCGCATTTCCTACGGCCAGTAGTCTTTCTTCAAGCTGGAATATTGAATTAGCGCAACAAATTGGCCAGGCTTTTGGTATTGAAGGGCGTGATTATGGAGTAGACTTTTTACTAGCTCCGGCACTCAATATTCATAGAAATCCGCTGGGCGGAAGAAATTTTGAATATTATTCTGAAGATCCAATTCTAGCTGGCGAGATCACCGCTGGCTTTGTTAATGGCGTTCAGGCGGAAGGGCTAGGGGCCACCATCAAGCATTTTGTAGCAAATAATTCTGAAACCAATAGAACTGCACTCAATACCGTGGTGAGTGAGCGTGCACTTCGCGAGATCTATTTACGTGGATTTAAACTGGCTATTGATAAAAGCGAACCTTGGGCGATTATGTCTTCATACAATAAGATCAATGGAAACTACGCTTCTGAAAATAGTGAATTGTTAACCGATTTACTTCGTAAAGAATGGGGCTACAAAGGATTTGTTATGACCGACTGGTTTGCGGGTCTTGATGCGGTAGCGCAAATGCGCGCCGGAAATGACCTGCTTATGCCGGGAACAGAAGTACAGTTTAATGCGATAAAGGAAGCCATCAGTAACGGTACTTTAGAGGAGTCTATTTTAGATCGAAACCTCACTGCGACACTTAATGCGTATAAAAAAACATTCTCGTACAAGGGCTATGAGCCGTCAGGAGTTACAGATCTTGAAGGTCACAAAACGGTAGCCAGAAATGCTGCGTTAGAAGGAATGGTCTTGTTGAAAAATGAGAATAAGGTTTTGCCTCTTAAAAGCGATGCTAAAATCGCGCTATACGGTTCTGCATCTTATGAAACGATTGCCGGTGGAACGGGTAGTGGTGATGTCAATAAAGCCTACAGCGTTTCGGTGTTTGAAGGACTTAAAAACGCTAATGTACATTTAGATCAGGAGCTAACCTCTATTTATGAGGTGTATATGAAAGAAGAACGAGCAAAAATTCCACCGAAGGCAATGTTCTTTTTAAAAGACGAACTTGTACCTGAAAAGACGTGGACTGAAGCAGAATTGGCACGTGCAGCAAAAGCTAATGATGTTGCGATTTTTACGCTAGGACGCACCAGCGGAGAGTTCCAGGACCGTATTGAAGTAGGAGATTTTGAATTGACGGCGATAGAGTTAGAATTAATTTCTGATTTAAAAAAGGCCTTTGCTGCCGAAGGTAAACCACTAGTTGTGCTATTAAATGTAGGCGGAGTAACCGAAACAAACTCTTGGAAAGCACTTGCTGATGCCATTTTGTTGACCTGGCAGCCGGGCCAAGAAGCGGGTAACGCAATTACTGATCTATTGCTGGGGAAAGCAAATCCGTCTGGGAAGTTGCCGGTAACTTTTCCTATTGCTTTAGACGATATTCCTTCTAGCAAGAATTTCCCGGGAATTCCGTTAGATCCAAATGCCGAAAAACCTGCCAATCCGTTGCAAGGTATTCCTTCAGAAGAAATCTATGAAGAAGGAATTTATGTAGGCTACCGCTATTTTGATACGTTTGAGGTACCGGTTTCTTATCCGTTTGGTTACGGAATGTCCTACACGACTTTTGACTACAGTGATCTTCAGGTTGAATCAGGAGCTACGATTAACGTTTCGTTCACTGTAAAAAATACTGGAAGCATAGCCGGAAAAGAAATTGCTCAACTTTATGTGAGTGCTCCTGAAGGTACTTTAGAAAAGCCCTCAAAAGAGCTTAAGGCCTTTGCAAAAACGGCGCTACTAGAACCGGGAGCTTCTGAAACGATCACACTTGAAATCAATCCTGAATCACTAGCTTCTTATGATGATAAGAAACACGCTTGGATTCTGGATGGCGGAACCTACACCTTGTCTATTGCTGACAATATCGCAAGTTCAAAACTTAAAGCAACACTAGAGATTGAAGCAACCACTGTGAGAGAAACCGAAGCGTTGTTGGTACCCCAGAAAGCTTTGAATACGTTATCAAAAAACTAAACTAACGGCTCTTAAAAATATGAAGAGGCTGTCCTAAAAAGGCAGCCTCTTTTTTTTATAGCGGAAATCTATAGAGCAATTCTAATTTGAATAACGCGCCTTTTTGCAAAGGGGTATTGAGCAAATTTCTATCATCGCCTAAGAAAAACAAACTCAAACCTAAATCTACTTTATCGCTTTGTTCAAATACTTTATAGGTGCGTGTAATGCTGTATCCGGCTTTGGCTTTTAAGAAGAGATTTTTAGCAACAGGGTAGCGTACGTATGCAAAAAATTCTGTGGTGTTTTTAGCAAAGTATTCAGGCGAACTTCCAAAATAAGGATCAGCAAGCGCATAGCTTGAAGTAAGACCATTGACGTCACCACCTATATTTATTTTTTCTGTGAGCATATAATTGATATCGCCGTTGATCGTGGTGATATAGGCTTCAAAACGTTTAGATGGACTCAAATAATAAAATCCCACATAAGGCACTAGAAACAGTCCGAATTCTTCGGTGTTGGCATATAAACCAAATTTATAATTGAGGTTTTCACTCTTTTTTAGCGTAGCCAACGCCAAACCGCCTAATTGAAAACCTTGACCGGTGATCTGTTTTAAATCTGATGCGATTTTAGGTATGACCAAATAGGTAATGGCTAACTTTTCAGAATATTTATGATTGAATCCCAGCGCTAAACCTAAGGAAGCCAGTGTAGTTCTACCGGCTAAAGACGGGTCTAAGCGCAAGGCATTAGATTCAAGCATAACATTAGCGATCAACGTATTTTTTTCATCTAAAACCTGCGGAAACGTAAACTGAAATTCCAATTCTTCAACCTGAGTTTGAGCATTGCTCGATTCAAATTGATTTTGTGGCGTTAGGGAATACGAGAGATTCGCCAAATCAATATAGTTCTGAGCAAAGTTTATTTGAATACTGAAGAAGAGCAAACCGCTCAGAATATAGATTCTCATATAACGAATATAGTTAAGAACAACTTATAAGCAAGCTCAAAGGCACAAATAGAAACAAATTTTAAACCCTTTGGCGGTGCCAATAAAAAAAGGAATTTCCTGATAAGTGGAAATTCCTTTGAATGTTTAATTGCCCTATGAAAGATTATTCTGCAGTGGGTATAGCTCCAATACCTGCTTTCCACAAGGCTGCATTATAGTTTGGTATTCTTGTCTCAAGAAGGTTTAATCCTTCGGCTTTTAAAGATTCCCATTCTTGATTCATACGATCAAATTCAGCTTTATTTGAAGCATTTACCCGCGGAATATCGCTATCAGTCTGATTCATTACAAACATATAATTTGCTGAAAATTTATTTTCAAAATTCTCAACATCATCATAGGCTTTAGATTTGCGCTGAACCATTTTAGAATCCCAAGCGTTTAAATCTTTGATTAAAGCTTCTCCTTGTTCTATTAAGGCCGTTGCATTCTTAGCTTTTAATTTTGGCAGCAAGCTTGCGATTTCTTCTTCTGCAGTTTTAAGTTGGTTCACGAGCGTATGCATCGCTGTAACGCGCTGTTCCATCCCGTTCATGAGTTCATGATACGCTTCAAAATCAGTAGCATCAATATCTAGATTAGGATTAGGAAGAATCGTTGCAGTGGTACTTTGACTTTCTGCGCCGTACGTCAGCGTTATGGTATACGTTCCAGGCGCTACTTTATGGCCTGCATAACTTGCTTCAATATACACGCCCGGTACTCCGGGAAGCTCTGGATATCTGCCGTCCCAAACAAAACGGTTTAGACCTTGATGAACCGAAAGTGTTGGGGTAGGCGACGGTCCGCCGGCATAAGCGCTGAAATTCTCATCTGCGTTTGACGAAAAGGAATTGATCAAGGTCCCGTCTTGGGTTTTAATCGTTAGTTCAAGCGCTGTCGAATCCTTCAGTTCGGGTAAATTATAGTAGATCACGCTTCCATTAGCCGGGTTCACACCTTCGAATGTTGAAGTCCCGTCAAAGTCCGGATCGCTACTGTTTAAAGCAGAATACCAACTTCCGTAGATAGTATTTTTCGGCTCAAATAATTGAAATTGATCTGCATTTGCTGAATATTGCTGCAACAATTTAAGATCATCAAGTATCCAGAAGGAGCGCCCAGAAGTAGCCACGATGAGATCACCTTGATGCACTTTTAAATCAGTTATCGGTGTGATGGGTAAATTAAGCTGCAAAGACTCCCAAGAAGCACCGGCATTCCAAGAAACATAAACACCTTGCTCAGTACCAGCATATAACAAACCTTTTTGATCCTGATCTTCGCGCACCACGCGCGTGTAAGCGCCATGTGGAATTCCATTATTAATAGATTTCCAGGTTTTTCCGTAATCCGTAGATTTATATAGCGCCGGAGTGTAATCGTTGAATTTATAGCGTGTTGTGGCGATAAATACGGTTGCTGGATCGTGCGGAGAAACCTCAATAGCGTTGATCAAAGTTTCCTCAAGTCCTTTGGGTGTGATGTTTTGCCAGGAAGCTCCATTGTCGCGAGTTAGATGAACTAAACCGTCGTCACTACCGGTATAAAATACTCCTTTTTCGTGCGGCGATTCAATGATGTAGCTTAGGGTACCGTAGTTTTCGGCACCTACTGCCTCAACCGTATACGGGCCACCGCCTTTACCTTGTTTTTCATCTATATTACGCGTAAGATCTGGGGAGAATTCCGTCCAGGTTCTTCCTTGATCTGTAGTTTTTAAAACCATTTGAGCACCGTGAAAAACAGTGTTGGGCTCGTGTTGAGAATAGATAATAGGCGCATTCCAATTGAAAAGATATTTCATATCTCGCGCCGCTTTCCCTAGATATTGAATAGGCACTGCCATTACTTTGGTACTCATTTTGGTTTGCATATCGAGCACTTCAATCGTACCCAGATAGCTTCCACCATATACGTATCTAGGATCATCTTTATCAAAAGCTAAAAATGCACTTTCGCCTCCTGCGGAAGACGTCCAATCCTGCCGACCAATACTTCCGCTGCCTAAGGAAAGACTTGCTATTTTTACTGAAGTATTATCCTGCTGACCTCCATAAATATTATACGGAAACAAATTATCTGTGTTAATGCGGTAAAATTGTGCCGTGGGCATAATATCCTGAGAAGACCAAGATGCTCCATAATTGAAAGAGATCGCCGCCCCGCCGTCATTACCGATCACCATATTTTTAGAATTCGCCGGATTGATCCATAAATCGTGATAATCCCCGTGCGTTCCTGAAAGTGTTTCCCAGGTTGCGCCGCCATCTGTAGAGCGTAGGGCAGGAGCACTCAGCACGTAAACGGTCTGCTCGTTGTTAGGATCTGTAAAAACTTCAGTGTAATACCAGGCACGTTGCGTTAATCTGTTATCGCCGCTTATCATTTTCCACGAGGCCCCGGCATTGTTTGAGACGAATAGTCCGCCTAAATCTTTTTCACTATCACTTTCAATCAAGGCATAAACTTTATCGGGATTTGCTCTACTTACCGCAATCGCCATTTTCCCCATTTCTTCGGGTAGGCCTTCTTTTAAAACCTTCCAGGTTTTTCCGGCGTCTGTAGATTTGTACAATCCACTGCCTGCTCCGCCGCTGATCATCTTCCAGGGAGTACGTTGATGCTGCCACATTGCGGTATATAAAACATTGGGGTTGTTCATATCCATAGAAAGCTCGGTACTTCCGGTCTTTTCATCTACAAAAAGAACCTTTTCCCAAGAGGCACCGCCATCTGTAGACTTGTAAACTCCACGCTCAGGAGTGGCTTCTTGCATAGCGCCTTGAGCAGCTACATACACCACATCTGGATTTTGTGGATGAATAACAATGCGGGCGATCTGTTGCGTGTTCTCAAGACCGAGATGCGTCCAGGTTTTTCCCGCGTCTGTAGATTTATAAACACCGTCGCCATAGGTCGTCATCACCCCTCTAATGGCGTGTTCACCCATACCTACATAAATAATATTAGGATTAGACTCTGAAACCGCGAAAGCCCCCACAGAACCGGTTTTAAAATATCCATCGGAGATATTTTCCCAGTGTTGCCCGGCGTCTGCCGTTTTCCAAAGTCCGCCACCGGTAGTACCCATATAATAGGTTAAGGGATCGCCAACAACTCCGGAAACGGAGTTGCTTCGACCGCCTCTAAACGGACCGATACTGCGGTATTTTAAAGGTTTGAAATACGTGTTTGCATCTTGAGCAGCACAAAAAGCAATGGAGAAAATGAGTAAGAATGAGGTAAAGTTATAGCGCATAGGCAGTAGCTTGTAAGATTAAGTTCTTCTTAAAAATACTATAAAAAGGAAAATCTTGGATATAAAAAAAGAGCGACAAACTTGTCGCTCTTTAATTTAGGGGATATCGTTTTTGGTTTAGCTTGCAATTTTTTCAGCTTGATCTGCTGCTTTTTGTTGCTCTTTAGCCAGTTTGTTTTTAAGGGTAGCAACGTTGTCAGATACGGTATCTTCAACTTCAGTATAGGTATCTTTTAATTTAGTACCCAACTCATTTACTTTATTTTTTAAGCGCGCTTTCTCTTCTGGAGTTGCGTTGTTATATCTCCACCAAGCAAAAAGTCCACCTGCTAATCCTAAAAGCGCTGCTGCTATTCCGGCATTTTGATTTCTAGTTGTCATAATTTTTCTTTTATAGTTTATACCTCTAAAGTAGTCAAAGGTTATTCCATTATCAATTTGCTTAAGCATTTTAATATAAGTTTAATAGTAAATGCTAAGGATGTGTAAAAACTGAAATTATAAGGGATTAGCCCCAAGAAATAGGGTTATTCCCCTGCTTAAATTCTATTGCATTCCGGCTAATTTTGATCAAATCAAAAACCGAACGACAAATGGCACGTACGATCATCACTTTAATCTTAATGGTTTTATTGGGGTTTGCCACAATGAATGCCCAAACAAGTATGTATCTCAAACTTCCGGATATTGAAGGAGAATCTCAACAGCAAGGACACGAAGAGGAGATTGAGTTAACTCAAGTTTCTTGGGAAGTTAGTATTCCCGATGCTGTTTTGTCTGAAAGAACCCGTGCCCGCACTTCATTTTCAGGGATTAGCATTGGCAAGAATACTGACCTTGCGAGCAATACTATGCTTGATTTTCTGGCAAGAAATAAAACGCTGAGTAATGTAATTCTTACCTTTTCAACAAATTCATCTGACGGAGTCAACGACTATCTTATTTACGAGTTAGACAATGTTAGGATTACATCATTTAAGATGGAAGCAAATGAAAAGGATTTAAAACCTCAAGAATATTGGACCTTATCTTTTGAAAAAATAAACAGTTTATATAAACAATTCAATAACAACGGAAGGTTAGAAGAAGAAGTCGAATTTGAATATTCACTGCGCACAGGGAGTTAACAGCCATAATTTCATGTTTTTTAAAGCCCGGTCACAAGGTTTGTGATCGGGCTTTTGTATTTAGGATACTATTTGATAAGTTTCATAAAATAAACCGACAAAACCGATATCCTACAAATTTTGATTTATGCAATTCAACATCAATAACCTTTTTACAGAAGCGCTTCCGGCAGATCCTAATTTTGAAAATTCCAGAAGACAGGTTATGCAGGGTTATTACTCTTTTGTAACTCCTAAAGAAACTGCAGCGCCGCAAGTACTGCACGTTTCTGATGAAATGTTGAATGCTTTAGGAATATCAGAAGAAGAGGCTGAAAGCAAAGAATTCTTAGAAGTCTTTACGGGAAATGCGGTTTTACCGAACACGCATCCGTATGCTATGTTGTATGGCGGCCATCAGTTTGGACACTGGGCAGGACAATTGGGAGATGGTCGTGCGATCAATCTATTTGAGATCGATAACGATAATAAGCACTGGGCATTGCAGCTCAAAGGAGCAGGGGAGACGCCTTATTCGCGCTCTGCTGATGGCCTAGCAGTTTTACGCTCAAGTATTCGTGAATATTTAATGAGTGAAGCGATGCATCATTTGGGAATCCCAACTACGCGTGCGTTGTCTCTGGCTTTGACAGGAGATTCGGTTTTACGGGATGTGATGTATGATGGGAATCCCGCATATGAAAAAGGAGCAGTGGTGTGTCGTGTTGCGCCGTCGTTTCTTCGGTTTGGGAATTATCAGATTTTTACTTCGCGCAATGATATTGAGGGATTGCAAAAATTGGTAGACTTTACCATTGAAAACTACTTTCCAGAGTTGGGTGCTCCTTCTAAAGAAAACTATTTAAAGTTCTTTGCTGAAGTTTCAGAGCGCACGCTTGAGATGATCATTCATTGGCAGCGGGTGGGCTTTGTACACGGCGTTATGAATACTGATAATATGTCAATTCTAGGCCTTACCATAGATTACGGACCCTACGGTTGGTTAGAAGGTTTTGATTGGGGCTGGACACCTAATACGACCGACAGGCAGCACAAGCGTTATCGCTACGGAAACCAACCTAATATTGGCTTATGGAATTTATATCAATTGGCCAATGCGCTTTATCCTCTTGTTGAGGAGGCAGACGGCTTTGAAGAAATTTTAGATCGGTATAAAGAAGATTATGCCAAGAGATCTTTTCAAATGATGACGGACAAATTGGGACTCGATGCGCCTGAGGAAAGTGATCTGCAACTTATAGCGGATCTCGAGGAATGCCTTCAAGCAACAGAAACTGATATGACTATTTTCTTTAGAAAACTGGCAGATTTTAAAAAGGATACTTCGGTTGATGGATTGACTTTGATTTGGGAGGCTTTTTATACTGCTGAAGAGATTTCAGAGAAAACACAAAACCAGTGGAAGCACTGGTTTCAAGCCTACGCGACACGTTTGCAGCAAGATCAGCAAAGCGATGAAGCGCGTAAGAAAGCAATGAATGCGACCAATCCGAAATACGTGTTGCGCAATTATATGGCGCAGCTGGCGATTGACGCCGCTGATAAAGGAGATTATAGCTTGATCGACGAATTGTATCAACTACTAAAAAAACCCTATGATGACCAACCAGAATACGAAAAATGGTTTGCCAAGCGTCCCGAATGGGCGAGAGATAAGGTAGGCTGTTCTATGCTTTCGTGCAGTTCGTAATGAAACTTAAATCCACAATATCACGCATTCCCGAGGGATATTCCGAAGGATTTTATAACAACCGGAAGTACAGTATAACCCGTACCGATTTCAACGAAGGTAAAAGTTCAAAGATTTACGCAAAAGAGTTGGGAGGGACTGATTTCATTAGTTTTAATTATTACGAGACTAAAATGGGTGAATTGTTGAAACCTTGCGAAATGCCGGAATTAAAAGTGATTATATTTTTAAAAGAAGTAATACTCATTGAGTAATTCAGTAGAAAAAATAGCAGTAGGTGGCGGTTGCCATTGGTGTACCGAAGCAGTCTTCCAAGCCTTAAAAGGAGTTGAGAAAGTAGAACAAGGATATGTTGCTTCAGACCCACCTTTTGAAGAATTTTCAGAAGGCGTGATCATTCATTTTGATCCACAAATTATTTCTTTAGAGATTCTTATTGAGATTCACTTGCACACGCATAAAAGCACTTCAAATCATAGTTTTCGGTCTAAATACCGTTCTGCGGTGTACTGTTTTTCCGAAGAGCAAAAACGAGAAGTACAGCACATTCTTACGCAGTTACAAAATGAATTTGAACAATCCTTAGTTACTCAAATTTTGCCTTTCCAGCGTTTTCAAGCTTCGCGAGAAAGCCTGCACGATTATTACCGAAGGAATCCGGAGAAGCCTTTTTGTGAACGCTATATTGCGCCAAAACTTCAGTTTCTCTTGCAGCAGTATTGCAGTCTACTCAAATAGGGCAATTGCCGTATTGATTGCTCATAGCGCCCAAACCTATTTTTAGATCGTAAAAACAGCGATCTATGAGAATACTAGTTTTATTGCTCGTCTTTAGCTCTTCATTATGGGCGCAAGGACCTTACGACATCAATAAGAATCAAAATTATACCAAGTTTACAGCCTTAAAAAAGGCAGGCAATAACAAGGAGGCTTTTAATGTAGGCTTCAAATTGCTAGATGCTTTTTATACTAATACAGACCTCTATTTTGAATTAGGGATCTCGAGAGCTGCTTTGTCTCAAGAACCGATTATAGGAGCACAACTCATTCAGACGGCCTATGATATGGAACCTATTTACGATCGTTTGGCTCAGTCTGCTATCGCTTATGCTTTTTTTGCCAAAGATCTACCACGAGCTAAGCAACTGCTGTGGGAATACAGTTTTTATCCGCATCCGCCAGAGGATTTTAATAGATCTGTGACGTACTTAGAAGGCGCGGTTGACTATTATAAAAATATGCTTACGGCTTCGCAGGTACAACAAGCGCAACGTATGCTCGATGTTTATAAAGCTGAGGCTTCACAGAATATGATGGTTTTTTGGGAAAAGTTTAATCCTATATACAGCGCTTCTCCAAAGGATATCATTCAAAAAGGCCCAAAGCATTATTTGAAAGTATTAGAACCTGTAAAACAGCAAATGGATGCTGGTAACTTTCCGGTAAGTTATTACAATGTAGCCTTAGAAACCCTCGCCGTTCTTACATTTTGGAATAATTGGCAACAAGCACACGTATTGATTCCGGAGCTTAAACTGCAGTTTTCAAATCCTAAAACTGCTCCGATGATGAAATTTAAGCTCTACGATATTCTTTCAAAAATCAATGAGGTAAATAGAAATTATGAGGAGAATATCACTCTTGCAGTCATTATGCGTAATGAGCTACCCCAATTCACCTATTCCAATTCGACCTTGATGCTTGCATTAAACAATCAGCTGTTTTCATTAGTGCAATTAGAGCGCTATAAAGAGGCGTATAAGCTAGCAGAAGGTGCTCAGAATTTTATGAACAAAGTGACAAATCCCGATGTGAAAATGATGGGTTATTATAATCTTTCACGGGCTTTGACATATGGCGGGGATAAAGAGAAAGGACTTCAATATGCGGAAGCCGGTGTAAACTACATGAAACAAAACGGTTATGAAGAGCATCCTCAATTTGGTAAAACCCTGCCTAGCAATCTTCAATCCTTAAAATTTTATAAGGATAACTCAGTAGCCATTGAAACCGATATTAATTCTACAGATATTATTGAATTGTATGATTATGGTTTGCAGTTGGGAATGAAAAAGAAATACGCTGATGCAGTTCCTTTTTATGAAAAAGCTTTCAAACTTCAAAAACCGAAAGTCAGCGAAACAACGGGATCACAACGTACTGCGCAGCTTGATCTTTTTACTAAAATAGGCGGAAACCTGATTGCCTGTCTTTTTGAGAGTAATCAGAAAGAAAAAATCTTCACTGTAATGGAAGACTTAAAAGCTAATGGATTACTCGCATCACAAGATGAAATTCCTACGCTAAGCCTTAGTGAAATTCAGAATGGTCTAAAAGCTGACGAGGCCTTGGTTTATTATGTTGATGTGATGCGCGGTAATGTCAATGAAGGTGTTTATATGGCTGCGGTGATTACGAAGAACGATATAAATTATAGATACATAAATACCATTGGAGCTTTAATGCGGGTTTATGTAGATCGTAATACAGAAATTGGAGCCATCGAGAAGGCTATGGCGCAACGCGAATTACGTCAACCAAAATATACGGTATACCGTAATCTGGATGAAGCAGGATTTAATCAATACAAGAAAGGTGATTTTGTGCTTTTGGCAGAACTGTATCGCAATTTTTTAAACCCTAACGAAGGCGGAGAGGTACGTGAAGAATATACGGATACCGCCTATCGAGATTACATTGCTAAATCTTTTTTCATCGATATGATGAGCCGTATAGAACCTTGGTTTAAAGGTAAAAAACGTATTTACATTGCGGCAGACGGTGTGTTGCATTTTCTGCCTTTTGAAAGTTTTAAAAACAATGAAGGGCGTTATCTCGTAGAAGATTATGAAATAGGTTATGTTCCTGCCGGAAGTACGCTTGTTGCATTGCGCAAGAGACCTAAAACCAGTTATGAGAAGAATGTGCTTGCCTTTGGCGATGCTAAATATCAAAAGCGGGCCAATCCCGGGCGTGATTTAGAATCGGCTGCAGATATTAAACGCTTAGAGCTTGATGTGGAAGAATCGTTACAGAAAAACGAACCTTTAGATTATGCATTTGCAACCTTTTCCAGCGAAGCCATGAAATACCTGAAAGGCGCAAAAGATGAAGTGCTTGCGATAAAAGAATTGGTGCCAAAAACCGATTTGCGTCTGGATACTCAGATGACCGAAAACGAATTTAAAAAAATGAGTAGGGAAGGAGCATTGCACCACTACCGAAGCATTCATTTATCAAGTCACGCAGTAACGCATCCATTTGTTTTTGACCTTAGCGGGATCGCATTTTCGGTGTATAATTATCCAAAAGATGGGGAGGACGGAATGCTTACCGTAAAGGAAATGGCCCAACTTGATATTGATACCGACTTTATGTTTCTTAGTGCCTGCCAGACTGGTTTAGGGAAATTGGTTCCGGGAGATGGGGTTCAAGGTCTTAATCAGGCTATGTTGATGGCGGGAGCAAATGCTACCTTAACCACACTTTGGTCTGTTAATGACTACGGCACAAGTGTCTATACAAAAAGTTTGTATTACAAGATTTTTCAAGAAAATAAAGAATACCTCACCGCCAGTACTGAAGTCAAACGCGAATTTATTAAAGGTTCTTACAATAAATATGTAGACCTGTCGAGTCCGCAATATTGGGCACCCTTCATCTACACTGGTAAATAGGGCAACTGCCGTATTGAAGAGTGCCGGCATCCTTTTTAGCTTTAAGCTGTAAAAATCAAATACTTTCAATCTCGATTACAGAGTAAAAACCTCAATTATGAAAACACTTATTTTAAGCACTTTGTTGCTGTTGTGTACGGTAAGTTTTGCACAAGAAACACCATGTTCTAAAGGTGATTGCCAAAATGGTTACGGCTTTTATTACAATAAAGAAACCGGCGATGTATACCACGGTTTCTATAAAAATGGGTTGTATAACGGTGTGGGCTATAGCCAGAATAAAACCAGTAATTATTATTATTCCAACTTTAAAGAGGGTAAACCAGACGGATTTACCGTATACGATGAAGGGGAAGGACGAACCTCAGGCCTGTTTGAAAAAGGAATTAAAATAGGAGATCACATCAGAGAGGTGCGCTCCCCACAAGGATTTTCAAGAGAATTGATCAGCTACGATCAGGGGCAAGTGCTTAGTCGCAATACCTTCACGCCTCAGGATATTGCAGATGCTACGTGTATTTCTGGGGATTGTTTTGACGATTACGGGATCTATTTCCAAAACAACACCATTATTTCGGGAAAGTTTGAAAACGGAAGATTTACCTATGGTGAGATGATGCACATCGAGACCAAGACATCAGACTTTTTTATGCCACCGGTAGAGACCGAACAACATACGCCATATTTTAAATTCAGTATTACAATGACCGATAATGGAGCAAACGAAGCCGCTTATATTTCGGTAGGTCTAAAAGCAGACGGACAATACATTCTCGTAAATATGAAACAGAATAATTTTGTTGGAGCGTTGTTTAAAGACAATCAATTGGTGGAACGGTATTAGTTTGTAAAACCTTAAGAATGCCGATAAGAAGGTTGAATGCTATTAAAGCGTTCAACCTTTCTTTTTTGTTTTCAAAACTATGATTCCTAACAAAACATTAACGCCAACCTTAAGAAAACCTTGGTATACAAGCCGCTACAGTCTTCTTAACTTTAAAAGAATTAACCAATTTAAATTATGAGTTATACCGTAAAAATCAATGAAATTCATTTTATTAACCACGATGTATTGCATATTGAGACTGAAAAACCCCAAGGATTTGATTTCACACCAGGACAAGCTACAGAAGTAGCCATCAATAAAGCTAAATGGAAAGAGAAAAAAAGACCCTTTACATTCACAAATTTACCCGAAGAAGATGTTTTACAGTTTACTATCAAAACCTATCCTGACCATAACGGAGTTACCCAACGCTTAGGTAAACTTAAAAATGGAGACGAACTCATCATCGATGAGGCTTGGGGAGCAATATCTTATCAAGGAACCGGAGTATTTATTGCCGGTGGCGCCGGGATCACACCATTTTTGTCCATTTTTAAACAATTAGAACAAGAAGGAAAAGTCAACGGGAACAAACTCATCTTTGCCAATAAAAAAGAAGAAGACATCATCTACGCTCCGGAACTCGAGGCCCTTTTAGAAGAGGATTTTATCAATATTCTTTCTGAACAAGAAGATACAGACTATGCATACGGGCACATTGATAAAGCCTTTTTAAATAAGAACATCAACAGCACCACGTTAAAAAAATTCTATGTCTGCGGACCGCCACCCATGATGGAATCCGTAATTAAGGATCTTAAAAAAATGGGCGTTACAGAAGAACGAATCGTTCAAGAAGCTATGGAGTAATTCTACCCGATTAAATTCGGGGCGAGCCTAGGAAAATTAAACGCTTTGGCGATGCCAATAAACTAAAAATACAATTTGATGAAAGCGATTGGATTTAAACAATCATTACCTATAAACGAAGAAGAAAGCTTTATTGCTTTTGAAACTGAAATCCCAAAGCCCGAAGGACGGGATCTACTGATAAAAGTTCAGGCCAATTCTGTTAATCCGGTGGATTATAAGATCCGGCAGAATGCTGCAAAAGACCAAATTTTAGATAGTCCTAAAATTATTGGTTGGGATGCAGTTGGAATTGTTGATGCAGTAGGAGAGAGGGTCTCTCTTTTTAACGTGGGAGATGCAGTTTTTTATGCTGGTGATCTAACACGAAGCGGAAGTAATGCCGAATACCAATTGGTAGACGAACGCATCGTTGGGCGCAGTCCTAGAAATTTAAGTATTGCTGAAGCTGCAGCGATTCCTTTGACGGGGTTGACTGCCTATGAAACTATTTTCGATCGGTTTAAATACAATCCGACTACAGACAAAGCTAAAACACTACTCATTCTTGCCGGAGCCGGCGGTGTTGGATCTATAGCCATTCAACTTGCAAAAAAACTAACCGATCTCACGGTGATCGCCACCGCATCACGTAAGGAAACTGTGGACTGGTGCAAACAAATGGGCGCTGATATTGTAGTCAACCATTATGAACTCAAGGACGAACTCGCAGCAAAGGGTATTGAGCAGGTAGATTTTATTTTTGATTGTGTTGATCTTAAAAGCTATTGGGAAACCGCTGCTGAACTAATTAAACCACAGGGGCATATTGTAAGTATTACCGGCAGTAGTGATCCTCTAAATTTGAATCTATTAAAAAATAAAAGCGTGACTTTTTCGTGGGAATTAATGTATACACGTTCTATGTATGAAACTCCAGATATGCAACGCCAGCACGATATTCTAAATCATCTTGCAGAGCTTTTAGAGGAGGGAACCATACAATCTACACTCACTACAACCTTCAATGGTTTTACAGTTGCCAATTTAAAAGAAGCACATAAATTGCAGGAAAGCGGCAAAAGTATTGGTAAGAATGTCATTCTATTTTAAGCTTCCGCAATAATGATAAAAAGCGAGATAAGTTGTACTTGGCACAATTTCTGAATACTATATACGTAATTACACGTTAGTATTTGAAACGACGTTAACTTGAAAATTAAAAGTAACATGATGAAGTCCACGTTAATACTTACATTAAGTTTTTTATGCACTTTCCCAATTATGGCTCAAGATTTTTGTTCTGAAGTTGAATGTCAATATCTCGATAATTTATACCAAGTAAGCGATTCTTTATACCGCTCAGAGCAACCCAGCAGAAAAGGATTTGGCGAACTTGATAAACTCGGAATCAAAACCGTACTCAATTTTAGAAGGCTTTGGAAAGACGATCGAAAAGCCAGAGATACAGATATGGAGTTGGTTTGGATGCCTTTACGAGCAGGAGAACTCACAGAAGGTGAGTTGCTGGCTGCTTTGACTGCGATTAAAAATGCCGAAAAACCGGTACTCATTCATTGCTGGCACGGTAGCGATCGCACCGGAGCCATCAGCGCAGCATATCGTATAGTTTTTGAAGGTTGGAGCAAAGCCCGCGCCATCGAAGAATTACGCATTGAAGCTTTGGGTTATCACGAAGACTGGTATCCTAATGTTATTGATCTGATAAACGATTTAGATACACAATCGTTTAGGACAGCCTTGGATATAAAAACCAGTGAATTGGCCGCCGGTCAATAAGGAAGAGCATCTAAAATAAAATGCCTTAGCGATAGTATTTCCCGCGAAGGCCAACATAAAAAAAGCGTTGATCTTAAATATCAACGCTTTTTTTATGGATTAAGCTGTTAAGGAATCTTCCATCGCTAAAGCTTCATCTTCGGCATTGTCGGCAGGAACAGATTCTTTGAGTCTAAGAAATTCTTCCAGCCGCTCTGAATTTTCCTCCTCACCAGTAAAATATGGGAATACATCAGCAATAGGAGACTCTGCAATAGATGGGATACTAAATTCGCCCATCGTGTCTTTCATCGCGTGCATCGTATTTTCGTAAGCCTCTTTTACGTCATTGGCTTGAACCAGTAGATACTCGTTAGTTTTACGTTCTTTTCCGCTTTCTTCGTCAAAAGCGATCAAAGATATTTTAGCTTTAAACCAGCGATCTGCATTTTCAAAAGGGTGTATCTCAGCATAATTCGCCACTTTGATGTTGGTGATCAAAATCCCTTCGCCGTCACTCAGGTATAACTGCATTTCTTCGGTAATGCGCTTTTCAGCTTCGGTATACGACACTGCGTCTACCAAAAACGGTTCTGTTTTTAATTTTTTAGTCCCTGAAACTTCATCAAGTTTAGGATATTTCACTTTGCATTCGTACCAGATTACGCTCATAAATCAAATTTTTTGGACGCCAAAAATAACCGTTTCACAAGGCCATACAAGCTTAATCTACGCTGAGATATTCACAATCTGAAATGCTTTTATTTATTCCGCTAGCACGTAGGAGCTTATACTAATAGAAAATAAAATTTGTTTTAAATAGCCGTCGGTATCTCTTCCTATTATGCAAAAGGGAACTTTAAATGCTAACTTTGTATGAAATGCTATCAAACTAAAAATGCTGGAAAAAAGAACCCAAGTACCCCAAAACTTTAACCTGGATCCTGATAAGTTTATCTATTGTTTAGAAGGGGTTGAAGATGTAGCGGTTGATGCACGTACTGAAGTGCAAAAAAGTCTGGAAGAGTTGGCACTTCAGTTTGGTGTGGCCAGTATTTACCAAACCTGCGATACAATTGAAGGTCTAGAGGCGAGTTTAAACACGCTGATTATGGAAGATCATTATTTCAAGGAATACGAAATCATTTACCTCGTAATGACCGGTGCTGCCAATAGCATTTCTCTAAATGGGTACAACTACAGTTTTCAGGAGATCGCAGAGCTTTTTGAAGGAAAATTAAGAGGAAAAATTATTCACTTTTCTAATGCTAAAGTACTGGATCTCGACGAAGAGGAAGCCCAATATTTTCTGGATATAACCAATGCCAGAGCAGTTTCGGGCTATGGCAATGCCTTTAGCGGAGTGAGTAGCGCCAATCTGGATAAGGTGTTCTTTAACTTATTTAATGAAGATGATGATATTTTTAATGTTGTAGAAGAGCTTCATCAAAAGCACTTTACATCTTGTAAAGTATTAGATTTTAGAATGTATTATTAAACCGCATCCCAGCGTAATTTTAGATATGTAGTAAAACGAGCAACGCGCACTGCCAACTGAGACTGCCGACTGCCACTGCAAAAGACAACTACAAACTAATCACTTCGTATTTCGTATCTCAATCTCTGTCATTTCTATTTATTCTCTTATCTAACATCTATCTTTACCCAAAACAACGATAATAATGGATCATAAATACTATATGCAAGAAGCCGTAACCGCGGCGCTCAAAGGAATGCAAAACAATGAAGGCGGACCTTTTGGCTGTGTGATCGTCAAAGACGGAAAAATCATTGGCAAAGGTAACAACAAAGTGACGTCTACCAATGATCCTACGGCACACGCCGAAGTAACAGCCATACGCGATGCGTGTAAAAACTTAGGTTCGTTTCAATTAGAAGGCTGTACGATTTACACCTCCTGTGAGCCTTGCCCAATGTGTTTAGGCGCGATTTATTGGGCACGACCTGAAAAGGTGTACTACGGAAGCACTAAAACCGATGCAGCACACATAGGCTTTGACGATGATTTTATCTACGAAGAATTGAAACTACCTTACGCTGACCGAAGCATTCCCTTTGAACAGTTAGCTCCCGAAGTTGCCATCAAACCTTTTCAGGAATGGGCAGTAAAAGAAGATAAAACCGAGTATTAAAATGAAGTCAA
Source organism: Leeuwenhoekiella palythoae (assembly GCF_020310025.1). Lineage (GTDB taxonomy): Bacteria > Bacteroidota > Bacteroidia > Flavobacteriales > Flavobacteriaceae > Leeuwenhoekiella > Leeuwenhoekiella palythoae. Next base: position 3,740,546 of record NZ_CP084318.1, on the reverse strand, counting down.
GACTGAAATCGCTTATAATTGGAGGATGCGTAGGAGGAGGGGTCTACGCTGCAATTATGGCCGCATTTGACTATTATGATGGGCAGGAGTTCAGTTTTTGGAAATTAGCAATTAACTTCTTGATTTTTGGTGGTTTTATGACGCTGACAACTTGGTATAGCTTGAAAAAGGCTAATAAAAAGCGAGAATGAATTATAAAATTTTGCTTGTTCTAACAGGTTTACTTTATATGATTTTGACATCTGAAAAGTCGGAGTTTATGAAAGACTGTAAGTGTAAAAAAGTAGATCTAACTAAAGGATTAGTTTTAAAGGGAAGTGGAAATCGATATTCAGTTACTTTACCTAATAAAGATTGGAATCCCGTATTTATTGAAAACGGTCTTAATGCAGCAGTATTTGAGAAGGGTGCCTTTAAATTTTTTGGAATCGTAGAAATGAAAAATTCTCAGCCAAGGAAGACGCTTGGCGAACAACAGCAAGATATCGAACGGAACTTTGATGTGATTGAGTCTGGAACTACAATGATGTTCAACAAGAAATCAATATGGAATTTAGTAAAAGAAAAAGTTGATACAATTTCTTTTAAGGTACTGTACGTTACTGTTGAAAATCCAAAAAATGATTTGATCTATACATTAAGTCTTGGAGTTTCTAGTAACCGTTATGGAAAGAAAGAATTATGTGAACTAGAAACTATAATAAAGTCATTTAAACTTAACTGAGCTTTTAATTTTTCAATTCCTGAGAATCGCGTATTTGAAAATTTTCGGACCATTGTATAGAATAAGCGATTTATAAGCTGTAACCCAAAGCGGCAATTTCAGTTTGAATTGGCATATTCCCAAATAGTATCAATTTGTATTATAATTTACATTATGTAAAATAGAATATTTTTGAAAAGCACTTGATTATCTGTCTCTGTATGTTATAAAATTAACACCTGTTCCCTACAAGTGTTATATTCTTCTTAGATTTTAAGTTTGACTAACACAACTCTTGAGCCTTTGCTGCATATCTAGTAACTTAAAGAAAAAAGTCATGAAACAACGACCAAAGATTTTTATTATCACCTTTATTATAGTGGCTGCTTTTGTGTTTGGATTCTACTATTTAGATACACATAAAGTATTCAATTCACTAAAATTAGGTGCTATTGGCGGAATTGTCATTGCTGCGATGGCTGCGCTTTTAGTTCCTTTTGTATTGAAGAAGCGCTAATTACTTTTCACTTTCAGTTTCAGTTTTATCAGGATCATAGGCTTCAATACGCCCTTGATACTGAATCGCTGCACGCTGACTACTGTTTACCGCAATGTTAGCGGTCTGATTAGGATACAGATTTAAAACGATGTTATAGCTTTCGGTGCGATCAGCTGCGGAAAATTTAACGCGGTAATATCCTTTTTCTGCGCTCACGGTATAATTCTTTATTGGTGCTTTAAACTCAATTCCCGAACCATTCTGGTTGTATCCTCCGCCCATAAAGCGTTCACCAAAAAATGGCAGGTGCACATCGATACTGTCATTGTTCACACGTAAATGATTAGGGTTTCCAATTAAATTGATGCGGTTTGCATTATTTCCTGGTCCTAGAATGTTAGAATTTGCTACAGCCATAAATGCCGATGTTGGCATTGGCGACGCCCATTGTGATTCAATTTCATAAGTCCCGGATTCAATCCACTGATTCAGTTCTGTATTACTATCTGCCGCTATTTTACTTCCGGAGCAACTCAATACTCCAAATGCCAGTACTATTAAAACTAAATTTTTCATAGATTTTATTTTACAAAATGGAAACAAAAATGATTCCATTTCTTAATTCACATTATTGACAAAGGCTCGATATTTAAGCAAGGCTACAAAAAATGCACCTCCAATCGCATTACCGATCAGCGCAGTAGATTGTACCCATATATAACGCCCCAGACTGATCTCATCCCCTAAAACGTAAGCACAAAACACTTCAATATTCCCAATAATACTGTGATGCAATCCTACAAAGGCCATGGTCGCAGTAATCAGAAAGATAATGATGATGCGACTTACCGTGTCTTTAGACGAAGTGACCAACCAAGATAATAAGCCCATCATCCAGCCGGCAAGTATTGCGCTAACTAAGATGACTGGTAATGTATAATGGGCTACGTGATCGCCAATACTGACCATAGTTTCCACCTCAAAAATTCCTAATTGTGGCCCGATCCACATTAATACCAAAGCGATCAACCACCCGCCTAGTAAATTCCCAAAAATTACTAGTCCCCATATACGTAGCAAACTCATTAAGCTGTGCTTTCGGTTTAATACCGGAAGTGTCAATAAAGAGGTCTGTTCTGTAAATAAAATAGACTGCCCTAAAACAACCAAAATGAATCCTAATGGATACACCAGCGCGATCAATTTAAACAGGGTTGAATCGCTAAAGGAATCTGAAAAATGAAAAAATACACTACACAGCATCATATAACTGAAACCCAGCTCTAACCCAGCTGTGAGCGAACTTACCAAAACACTGCTGGTGCTTAGCGTGTATATTTTTTTTCCTTCACAAATTTGCTCTTTGAGGATTTCGCCATGACTTTTGGCCTGCGAATCTTCAGAAACTTCAGATTTTTCAAGTTCCTTGTCTATGTTTTCTTGTTTTACTTCTTCTTCGCTCATAATATTAATTCCATACGGCTACGGCTTCATCGCGTAGCAGTTGCTTTAGTTTGAATTCTTGATGTCTCTTTCCGCTATGCGAGTTGTAAAACAGGTCGCTATAAATATAACCGGCTTCTTTTGCATCTGCTGCAGATGCACCATAATAAACAGCATCAAGTTCGGCCCAGCGCGTGGTACCTAAACACATTAAGCATGGCTCACAACTGGTATACAAAATACACCCGGCTAGACTCTTAGATCGCATTTTTACACAAGCTTGTTGAATCATCGCTAGTTCTGCGTGTTGGGTACAATCTGTACCGGTGTCTACGCTATTATGACCTTCTGCGATTATGATTCCATCTTTGACAATGACTGCTCCAAAGGCTCCTCCTCCTTTACTGGCTTTTCCTTGCCTAGCCCAATGAATGGCTTTTCTTAAGAAGTTTTCGTGTAGTTGTTGTTCCATAGGTATAAAAAGAGACGAATGTCAAAAATACCAAGCGCATTTGAGCATTCGTCCCTAAATTTTGTTATAAAATATTTTTGAACCGTTTAGGCGGAAAGTTTTTCTTTAAAATCATTGATGATTCCACCTTTAAGCAATACGCGTATTTGGCGATCGCTCAAACTATGCTTTGTAGGAATAGCAACTTCCCCAGTTTCTTTTTTAATAAGCACTTCAATAGTTTCTCGCTGCTCTACGAGTTGCCGTAGATTTTTCAACATAACGGTGTCTCCTTGTTCTATTTTATCTAAGTCGTCAGGATTTTCAAACTCCAATGGAAGAATTCCGAAGTTCACCAGATTCTGCCAAGCGATTCGCGCGTAACTTTTAGCGATGACAGCAACCTGACCTAAATATTTTGGCGCTAAAGCCGCATGTTCTCTACTACTCCCCTGTGCATAATTATCACCGGCAACCACGATATGACCGCCTGTTTTTTCTTTGGTGGCCATTGCACGATCGTAAAAAGTTTCGTCAATAACCGTATAGCTGTACTTACTGATTTCCGGTAAATTAGAACGAAACGGGAGCACTTCTGCCCCTGCTTTTAGAATTTCGTCTGTAGAAATATTATCCTGCATTTTTAAAAGCACAGGCACTTCATAATTATTTTGTAAAGCTTCGATATGCGGTAACGATTTGATATTGGGCCCTTTTTTAAGCGTTACTTTGCTTCCATCTTCAGCTGGGGCTACCAACATATCTTCATTGATAATATGTAATTCTGGATCTTGAAACTTGGGGTAATCCATATTATAAAGCGAAGCGATATCCCGAGGATCGGTAATTTTTCCGGTCAATGCGGAAGCTGCGGCGGTTTCCGGACTACACAAATGCACTTGATCATCTTTAGTTCCTGAACGATCCGGGAAATTACGCGGCATCGTACGCAAGCTTATAGTTCCACTCGCTGGTGCTTGCCCCATTCCTATACACCCCATACAACCGCTCTGATGAAAACGTGCACCTGCGGTAATCAGATTAGCAAAAGCTTTGGTGTCGATCATATTCTGAATGATCTGCCTACTTGTAGGATTCACATCAAACGAAACATCAGGATTCACTGATTTACCTTTTACAATTGCACCTGCGATCCAAAAATCACGCAGTCCGGGATTTGCAGAAGAACCAATCACCACCTGAGAAATTGATTTACCGGCTACTTCACTCACCGGAACCACATTCCCCGGACTGGTAGGCAGCGCGATGAGTGGCACTAATTTATCAAGTTCTATATGATCGTGTAAATCATAAGAACAGCCTTCATCGGCTACAAGTTCGGTCCAATCTTCTTCTCTGCCTTGAGATTTTAAAAAACGTTTGGTTTCCTGATCACTAGGAAACACGGTAGTGGTGGCGCCTAATTCGGCTCCCATATTGGCAATCACGTGCCGGTCCATCGCACTGAGGTCTTTTAGGCCTTCTCCATAATATTCAATCACTTTACCCACGCCTCCTTTTACATCGTGACGGCGTAACATTTCTAAAATCACATCTTTAGCACTTACCCAATCTGGTAATTTTCCCGTTAATTTCACCCCCATCACTTGAGGCATTTTTACAAAATAAGGCTGACCGGCAATTGCGGCAGCAACATCTAACCCACCGGTACCAATGGCGAGCATTCCTAAAGAACCGGCAGCGCAACTATGACTATCACTACCTACAAGCGTTTTACCGGGCTTCCCAAAACGCTCCATATGTACGGGATGACTCACACCGTTCCCCGGGCGCGAAAACCAAAGACCAAATTTTTGAGCAGCGCTGTGCAGAAACGCGTGGTCATCTGCATTTTTAAAGTCGGTTTGAAGTAAGTTGTGATCTACGTATTGCACGGCAACTTCGGTTTTAGCTTGATCGAGATTCATTGCCTCTAATTCAAGTTGTACCAAAGTTCCGGTAGCGTCTTGAAGCAGCGCTTGATCTATTTTGAGACCAATTTCTTCTCCGGGTGCTAACTTCCCTTCAATAAGATGATCGTTGATTAATTTTTGAGTAACATTTAGTGGTTTCATTGCAGTTTTTTTGTTTTCTTAGAAGTTAATCAGAAACAAAAAGGGCTACAATTATTTAACAGCAATTTACAACCAGAATCAGCTTAAGCCCTGTAAACTATGCTAACTTTACGGCCTATTTTGAATATTTCATAATAGTATTAAGCACCGTCTAACCAAAAATTGTATATGCTCGTCTGGGGAATTTTTATCGCTTTTATATTAGTTTGTCTCGCACTTGACCTAGGTGTTTTTAATAAACACGATCACGTGATCAAAAGTAAAGAAGCCGGTATTTGGACGGCGGTCTGGTTTAGTATTGCAATGGCGTTTAGTGGTGTGATTTACTGGCTTTTCAACGCAGAATTGATCGAGAACCCAACCAACATTACTGCAAACACCGCAGTTTTAAAATACATCACAGGCTACTTAATCGAACTTTCTTTAAGTATTGATAATGTGTTTGTGATCGCTGTGATCTTTTCCTCTTTCAAAATTCCACCTAAATATCAACATCGCGTGTTATTTTGGGGGATTCTTGGCGCTATTATCTTTAGAGCTTTAATGATCGTATTTGGTGTGGCGCTCATCAACAAATTTGAATGGATTATTTACGTGTTCGGAGGATTTTTACTCATCACAGCATACAGAATGTTGAAATCTAACGACGATGATGATTATGATCCTCAAGATTCTGCGGTTTATAAAGGGGTGAAAAAATTATTCCCGGTTACTACTAAAATGGAAGGGCACGACTTTTTTATCATTGATCAAGGAAAAAAGGCAGCCACTCCCCTTTTTCTTGCTTTGATCGTGATCGAACTTACCGATATTCTTTTTGCTCTTGACAGCATCCCAGCGATATTAGCGATTACTGCAGATCCGTTTTTGGTATTTACCTCAAATATTCTCGCAATTCTTGGATTACGATCCATGTATTTCTTGATTTCAAGAATGCTTCAGAAGTTTAGATACATACATTATAGTCTCGTGGTAATCTTGGCTTTTGTAGGTCTAAAGATGATCTTTTCGCATATGGTTGAAATTCCGGAGTGGTTATCTCTAGGAGTGATCGTCGTTTCTTTAGTGGGCGGAATCTTAGCTTCTATATACTTAAAAGGCGGCCAAGATCCTGAAGCCAATACCGCAAAGGCCGAAGAACTTCCTTAAAATTTAAAACACATTAACGTATAGGTGTCAAAGAAAGCCTAAAATGCATTGAAGAGGCATTGGCTTTACTTAACTTTAAGGTAATTCTTTAAAATACACCTATATATGAACTATAATTTTGAATATCATGATGTTGCCGCAAGCGCAGCATTAGAAGAGTTTACCAAAGAGCAGTTAGATAAACTGGCTAATAAATATGACTTCATAGTACGCGCCGATATCTTTTTTAAGATCGAAAATACATCGAGCGATGAAACCGGTAAAATTGCAGGAATTCGTTTGAGCGCTCCGGGTCCACGACTCTTTGCAGATCATAGTTCAAAGAGTTTTCACGAATCGGTGAAAGAAGCGACGCGCGAATTGAATATTCAATTGAAAAAGCGCAAGGACAAAATGAAGTCTCACCACTAAGATCAACCAAAACGATGAAATCAATTGCAAGAGATGAAAATCAGGTAACGCTTATTTACAGCAGTACTACCCGTACGGGAGAACGTACGTATGGGCATATTTCGGCTGTAAAAGATAAAGAGTTACAAACGATAGATATAGCCAAAACTCCATTGACAGGTACCCAATGGGCTGAATTGGCAGACGAACTCAATAAACCTATCAAAGATCTGCTGAGCTTTGAAGATGTAAGCGATGATGACGAATTGAAAACGGCTGATTATGATGAGAATGATTATATCAACATCATTAAAAATCGCCCGGAACTTTTTGCACATCCTATCATCATTCATAAAGATGAAGTAAAACAGATAACTAATCCAACCCAAGCGCAAGAATTTCTTGGTGTGGACAGTGCCGGTCTTGATAAAAAAATGATGTACGATGAGCCAACTATAAGCAGTACAACTAAAAAAGAACATTTTATTGATAAGCCTGATAAAGGCGATCACAATTAGATGTTGAATCATTTTGGCGAATCTGAGAAGATTCTATCTTTTAAAGATGCCAATAAAAAAACCGCGATTTTGACATCGCGGTTTTTTTATGAATTCATTGTTTTCAGAAATCTCGCTTAAATAAGTTTACAAAGATTTTAAGTCAAGACTTATCGGTTACAGCCTGGCAATGGGCTGAATGCTTGATTTGATCTTTTCATACAATTCAAACTGCTGTTCGGTAAGTACCTCACTCATAGAACCACTTTCTTTTTTACTCACTTTATATAACTCATTGAGTTTTTCGGTTCCTTTGTATTTCTTTTCTACTTCCTCTCGCAGAACCAAGTAATCTCCAATATTGGTTTTAAAAAGTAAATCTTGCTTTGGAGTTAATCCTAATTTCTTAGAATAAATCTGCGTAAGGGAATCGGCTCGTTTTTCAATATATGCCGGTTTGTCTTTCAAATACTGAACTTGGGCTTGCCCTACCACTGCACAAAGCAAAAAGGCAAGCACTACTGTAAACTGTTTCATATCTTATTTTGATTTAAAGTTTCCGTTGAATGCAAATTCGTCGATAGCCATACGCTCACGTTTTGGATCTACCTCTTGCTCTTGTAATTCTTCGGGCAGACGATCAGGGTTTCCGCCGTAATGACCTAAAGCAACTGCTGTAGCTACCTCAAAATCATCAGTAAACTCAAATGTTTTATGCGCTTTTTCTTGATCAATTCCGCCCATATGATGCGCTGCAATACCGTTATGATTCGCTTGAATCACCACATTACCCATAAACAACCCTAAATCGTGCGGAGCGTGAAAATAAGGATCGCCATCAAAGTTGGTCTTCTTATACGCTGTAACAAGCAGTGCCTGTGCATTTTTGGCCCAATCCTGATTAAACGGAATCAGACAATCTAAAATTTGATCATAAACTTTATCCCCTTTAATACCATAGATGATACGCCAAGGCTGCTGATTATAGCTACTACTGGCCCATCTACCGGCTTCTAGCAATTGTTTAACTTCAGAAATGCTTAAAGGAACATCGTCAAATACTCGCGGACTCCAGCGTGTTTTGATTTCGTCCATAATTTCAAAAGCTGTAGGTGTAATTTTGGTAATTTCTTGCATAATAATTTTTTACAAGAAATATACTACACATAAACCGATTTTGCTTCAACTTTTAAAAACTCTTAACGCTTTATGACTGCGTTTAACGCGCTGCTAACTTTTGCTCGATCAACGCGATAGAAGCCTTTACGGTCTCCATTTTATCCAATTCGTCATCTTCGATAGTAATATCAAAAGCATCTTCTACATCAAGCACAATATCTACCAAGTGTGTAGAATTGATGTTGAGATCGGTCACAAGATGGCTCTCGTGTGAGATTGCGTCAGGATTGACATCTTCGGGTAAATAAGGCTTAATGATCTCTTTAAGTTGCGGGTATATATCCTGACTCATAGGTACAAGTTCTTCTAATTTTATGGTTTAAAAAGTTCTAAAAATAAGACAACAGTTGACATCGCCAAAACCAAAACTAGCTTTTGCCAGATAATTAAATTTTAAAGCGGTTTTTACCCTTGGAATTTTACTTTCTGAAATATGCTCAAGTACTTCATCGTGAACGGTATGTAAATTGATATTAGGAAATAAAAATTGATGTTTTAATTCTAATACTGAAGCCACACACTCTATACTTCCGGAAGCTGCCAGACAGTGGCCGGTCATTCCCTTTAATGAATTGATATACGGAAAGTCAACTCCAGAGCGTTTTAAGGCTTCGCTCCAATTCCTGATCTCTAATCCATCTTTTGAAGTTGCGGTTAGATGCCCATTGATCACATCAATCTGTGCTGCGCTGATCTCTGCATCCAGCACTGCCTCTTCAATACAACGCTTAACAGCAATAGGATTTGGAGCGGTCATCGAACCTTCATTACGCTGCCCACCGCTGTTGCTGCTTCCGCCTAAAATTTCAGCATAGATTTTTGCGCCTCTTTGTTGCGCACTTTCTAAACTTTCAAGTACTAAGGCGCCTGCACCACAACCGGGAACAAATCCTGCTGCATCGCCTGCCAGTGGTCGTGATGCTTGCGTAGGTTTATCGTTATACTTGGAAGGCAAAATACGCAAAGCATCAAAACCTCCCCAAACATAAGGGCCGCCATCGCTAGTGCTTCCTGCAAGCATCCGTTTGGCTTTTCCGGCTTTGATGCGCTCGTAGGCCATCAAAATAGCTTCAGTTCCCGTAGTACACGCCGAAGAATTTGTAGTAACCAAATTGCCCAAACCTAACATTCCGCCAAGATAAGCGCTTACGCCGCTACTCATCGTTTGTTGCACGCTGGTACTGCCTAACCTTCGGGTATTTCCTTCGTCAATTTTATAAATGCTTTCCCGATATTTATCAACACCCAGAGAACCAACACCAAATACGGTTCCGCTGTCAAAATCACATTGTTCCTCATCTGTAGGAAGCTGCGCATCTTGCCAGGCTTCAACTCCTGCAACCACGCCATATAAAATCCCTGCGGAATTAAAATTGCGCAGTTGTAAAGGCGTAAAGTATTTTGTTTTAACCGCCTCTGAAATTAGCGGCATCCCTCCTATTTGACAAGAAAATTTAAGCTTCTCGAGTTCGCTGTAAAATCGAATTCCGCTTTTTCCAGTTTCAAGCGCTTCCTTAAAAGCAGGAACGCCTACTCCGTTAGGAGCGCAGACTCCCAGCCCCGTAATAACTACCCTTTGTTTACTCATCGCCGGGCTTTAAAATTCCAGAGAAAATTCCGCTACAAACAAGTTCGTTATCGGCATTTAGCATCTTAACTTTTGACTTTAACTTATAAAACCTAAAATATTCTAAATCAGACACAACCGTTACTTTTTCATTAGGAAATACAGGCTTGTGAAAACGCGCTTCATTTTCTACCATTGCCACTGTAGAATTGCCTCTGAGGTCAAAACTTTTATCGCGCAGGAGATAAATGCCTAAACTCACAAGACCTATTTGCATCATACACTCTAAAAGAATTACTCCGGGGGTAACCGGAAAATTCACAAAATGGCCTCTGTAGAAATCACTGGTTTCATCAAAAGTATAATGCCCTTTGATGTGTTTTTGAGATACTTCGGTGATCTGATCTACGAATAAAAACGGATCAGCATACGGCAGTTTGGAAACAATTTCTTCTTTAGTCACAAATTAATGGTTAAGGCATTGAAAACTTCCTATGGGCGAACCATCAGGGATTTGAGGTGCAGGGATCGTCTCGTATTCTTCAGGGTCTTCCATAAATCTACCCAGTTCAAGCGCGATAAAACGATCATTAGCATCTTTAGACATTGCCAGTTTAGAACTCAAATCTAAGAATTTTGCAAACGTTGCAGCCTTAACTTGTGGAATTGCATCCTTAGCTACCGAAAGTTTTTTAAGATGCTCCAATACCCTGTAATTGATGGTGCGCTGAACTTCAGCAGCATAGGTATCTTTAGTGTTTTTGTACAATGTTTTTTTCATAAGTTCATCTAAAACCGACTCAAAAGAAGGTAATTTATCATCCCAAGCGTGTTGCGCAACGATACGATTGGCGCGCTCAGCATTTAACAGAAATGCTAATGTCATATCTGCAGCGGTCTCTGGAGCAGCTAGCGGATCAAAGGTGATCCCAGTGTTGCCTTTAAAACTTTCTCGCGTTCTGCGATACCCAAAAGCACGTGGCGGAAACATAGCCAATTTATCCTTTGGAATAGCTAAATACTGAGCATCTAAAGTTTTTAAAACAGCATCAAGCGCTTGTTGTTGTTCTTTAGCACTTAGCGGTGTAACGATCTCTTGTTGCTCATCGCCTTTTACGGCATAGTTATAACGCTGCCCGCCAATGCTCTTGGTTGCAGCTTCAGCTTGATAACGGTGATAGAAATATAATGGCACGAAAACATCTTCAAGCGTGCTCAAAGCTTCACCTGTTTTAATATTAGCTAAAGAAAAATTCTCGATCGCCTTTTCGCGAAGCGCTAGAACATCTTCTAATTCCTGAGCGGCATTAGCGCCATTATCCCATAAATGTGCATCAGGATGCGCTCCTGTTGCAGCACGGGCGTCACTATCAGTGATGAAACGCAAGCCTTGCGCTTCGGCTTTTTCAAGTATATCGTTGAGATACCAAGATTCGGTCATTCCTTTAGGTACATCACCATAACTATATGCAACTGTAACTTTATCCCAAGTACCAATCCCAACGGCATAAGCATCGCTAAAATCGATATTACCGTTTTTTAAGCGAATTGTAGGATGCGGATAATCCATCACCGATGCGCGATCAGCCACGCTGGCTGCAAAATTGTGTGCAAAGCCTAACGTATGCCCTACCTCATGCGCTGATAACTGACGTATACGTGCAAGCGCCATTTCTAGCATAGGTTCGTAGTTATCATCAGAAGATTCAAAAGGTGCATTCATTAAAGCCTGAGCGATCATAAAATCTTGTCGAATACGTAAACTTCCTAAACTTACGTGACCTTTTAGTATTTCACCGGTACGCGGGTCAACAACACTTGCGCCATAACTCCATCCTCTTGTGCTGCGATGTACCCACTGAATCAGATTATATCTTAAATCTAGTGGATCTGCATCTTCCGGAAGCATTTTTACCTGAAAGGCGTCTTTATATCCTATGCTTTCATAAGCTTGATTCCACCAGCGCGCACCTTCTAAAAGCGCAGAGCGAATGGGTTCCGGCGTTCCGGGATCTAAATAGTAAACGATAGGTTCAACCGCCTCGCTAACTGCCAATTCAGGATTTTTCTTTTCGAGTCTATGCCTAATGATAAAACGCTTGGTCATATCTTCCTGTACCGGTGCCGAATAATCCATGTAACTGCGGTGGATCGCACCTGATCTTGGGTCAAACGCGCGCACTTGGTAACCGTCTTCCGGAAGGGCTACAAATGAATGATGCTGTACTACAGAAACCGAGGAAGCATCAGGAGCCACAGAACGCAGGTTGCGACCTTCAGGAGTTCCTGTAAAGGTGATCAGAGCTTCAAACTCTGTATTTTTAGGGAAGGATTTTGTATTTGCTAAGGCCAAAGCACTTCTGGACTTATCTACTTTATACGAGCCCTCACGGTTTGCTTTAAGCCTTCTCGCCACACCGTGAGCATCTTCAAGCAAAAAAGGGGTCAAATCAATGATGTAAGAGCTGCCTTTTGTTTCTTTGATCTCAAACCCATAAAGTACAGATTTTGCAAAAGCTTCTTCTACCGAAGCTTTTTCTGCAGCATTATCGGTAATTGCTCGATAGTCTTGATTAGGCTGAACCAGAAGGAGTTTATTTCCGGCTTTGATAAATTTTACAATTGCGGTGCCTCCCAACTGGCCGCGATCTAAGCCAATGTCATTAGAACCTAAACCACTTTTTAACGCGTGCACATAGATGAATTCTTGGTCAACGTTCTCAACTTCAAGATAAAGTTCATCTTCCTTCTCGTTGTAATGAAAATCAAAAAAACCTTCGGTGGTTTTTAGATTCTTTTTCTGCTCTAAGAACTGAGCTGATCCCACAGCAAAAACAAGCATGAGAACAATCGTAATTTTTTTGGTCATGGATTTGTGTTTTAGATGAAGCTATTTAGTCAAAATAAGAGGAAGTTGGAAAGCAAGTGTAAAAAATTTAAAGATTTAAAAAATTCATTAATAATACTGAAGATAACGCAGTATTAAGCTGAATAATTAAGAATTAATTATACTCATTTAGTAAGTAAATTCATAATTTGTCTAAAACTAATCACCAATGTCTACAACCCAGCAAACAATTTTCTCTTCTTATGACAAAGATCCCAAGTTTTTTGACGAGATCTTTGATGAGAAAGGCAATGTGAAAGAGGTTTATCAAACCTTATTTGATTTATACAGCGGTCACTCCAGTCAAGATTTCGCAAAGCTGAATGACAAAGCCAAAGCCTCTTTTTTCAATCAGGGCATCACTTTTCAGGTGTATACTGATCAGGAGGCCAAAGAAAAGATCTTTCCTTTTGATCTCTTTCCTAGGATCATTGATCATAAAGAATGGGAAACCATTGAACGCGGCGTGTTGCAACGCAGTAAGGCGCTCAATCACTTTATCTGGGACATTTACCACGATAAGAAGATTATAAAACAAGGAATCATTCCGTTGGATTTGATTACTTCCTCGGCAAATTATTTGCAGCAAATGATAGGTATTGATCCACCGGGTGGGATTTACAATCACATATCGGGTACTGATCTCATCAAACACGCTGACGGCAAATATTATGTATTAGAAGATAACATTAGATGTCCGTCTGGAGTGAGCTATGTTATTTGTAATCGAACAGCTTTAAAGCGAGCGCTATTTGGTGTTTTTAATCATTACAACGCGCATACTGTAACAGATTATGCACAGAATTTACTTGAAATCATGGAGTCTGTAAAACCACGGGGCGTTGACGAACCCAATTGTGTGGTGATCACTCCAGGGGTCTATAATTCGGCATACTACGAGCATTCGTATCTCGCAAAATCCATGGGAGTTGAACTCGTAGAAGGCCGTGATCTTTTTGTAGAAAATGATTTTGTGTATATGCAAACCATTAAAGGTCCTGAACGTGTGGATGTGATCTACCGTAGAATTGACGATGCTTTCCTAGATCCTTTAGAGTTTAGACCGGATTCGGCATTGGGAGTTCCGGGATTATTTTCTGCTTATAAAAAGGGAAATGTATGTTTAGTAAACGCTCCGGGAACCGGTTTTGCAGATGATAAAGCCGTATACACCTATATGCCTGAAATCATCAAATACTATTTAGGTGAAGAGCCTATTCTCAATAATGTGCATACCTACCATTGTAGCAGACCTGACGAACTCAAGTATGTGCTTGAAAATGTTGACAAGCTCGTGATCAAACCAGTGGACGAAGCTGGAGGTTATGGCATTTCTATAGGAAACCGACTTACCAAAGATGAAATTGAGAAAGTAAAGAAGACCATTCAAGCGAGTCCACGAAAATACATCGCACAGCCAATAATGAGTCTTTCGGTTCACGCTACGTATATAGAAGAAAGTGAATCTTTTGAATCCAGACACGTTGACCTCAGAACATTCTGCCTTTTAGGAGCAGACAAAGAATTTGTACTTAAAGGAGGGCTTACCCGTGTTGCCCTTAAAAAAGGAAACCTCATAGTTAACAGTTCGCAAGGCGGAGGCTCTAAAGACACTTGGGTGCTCAAAAAATAACAAACTCTAACTCCTAACTTCACTAAAAAGAACCTAAATATGCTTGCACGCGTAGCAAATAATTTATTCTGGATGGGCCGTTATATCGAACGCGCCGAACATCTTGCACGATATCTCAACGTAAATTATTTTTCATCTTTAGATGCTCCTAACGAAAAATCGCAATCCCGTGATCACGTGTTACACTCTCTACTATTTATGGCGAATGGTCCTGTGGATGAGGAATACGAACTTACTGAACAAAATGTTTTTTATGATATAGGAATGAGTTCAGAGCAGCCGTTCTCTATTTTGAACAGCATTAAATACGCTCGAGAAAATGCAAACGGAGCTCGTGATCTGATCTCTACTGAATTGTATGAGTCTATCAATAAGTTTTATCACTTCGTCTTAAGTTATGACAGCGACTATTTTGTAACTAAAGGCCTTTTTGACTTTACTACTCAAGTAGCCGAATCAACATCTATAATCCGTGCTAAAATACGAGGCACACTGCTGCACGACGAAGTTTATGCGATCATCATGTTAGGTGTGAATATTGAACGGGCAACGCAGGTAGTACGCATAATTCAAGCTAAATATTATGACGCACTCAATGCACAGGGAGGCTATGATAAAAAATTCAGTAAAAGTTATGAATGGACAACACTTTTAAAGTGTATTGAAGCCTATGATATGATGCGCAGGCATTATAAAAAAACACCTACCAGCTTAAGCACTTTAGAGTTTTTAATTCTAAATCCGGAATGTCCTCGTTCCGTAATGAATAGTTTAGTACAGGTAAAAAACCACATTAGTGTATTAAATGAAGATAAATATCCGGGTAAAGACACTGCAGCTTTTTTAATCGGAAAAACTCATGCTCAATATCGCTACAGGACCGTAGATACTATTGAAGGCAATGTAGAGAGTTTTATAGAAGAGATTCAAGACACCCTAATAGAGATTGCAAAAAAGATCGAAAAAGAATACTTCAATTATTGATAAATAAAAAAATATGGGTTTTTAGTGCTATTTTTGCTTAGTTAAACCCCCTATACCTTGGAATATACAATTAAATACAAAGCCGTCAACACCTATGACGCTCCGGTTGACGAGGCTTTCTGGCAGTTTTTACTTCGCCCAGAAGAGAATGAAACACAACGTGTACGTCTTTCAAAGTTTTCAAATTCAATCAACGCTGCAGTTGATGCTTCTACAAACACCTTTGGTTTTCCCATTTGTCGTGTTCATCTTAAAAAAGCGGTAGAGCGTATTAGCTTTGAAGCGAATTACATTATTAGCAAAAAACACAGTAATCCGTTTTCTGCGTTAGACAGTGTGGTAAACCCTGTTCATACCCAGCTTTTAAACAGTCTTGATTTTAAAATAGAACATGAACGTTTCTTAGGAGAAACTTCTTTAACCACATTAAAAAGAGAGGCGCTACCGTTCAAATTTTCAGATTCACGTTCTATTTTTGATAATCTTAATGAGCTCAATGCGTGGATCTACAAGAATTTTGAGTTTAAAACTCGGGTTACCGATGTTACCACTACTCCATCTGAATTTTTAGCGCAAGGCGCCGGAGTTTGTCAGGATTTCACCCATTTGTTCTTAACCATTGCACGCTTGCATCAGATTCCTGCACGATACACTTCGGGTTATTTACATCAAGGCAATGGCTATAAAGGTGACTCGCAAATGCACGCTTGGGCAGAATGTTATATTCCTGAAAAAGGTTGGTTAGGTTTTGATCCTGCAAATAATTTGATCGCGTTAGAGAATCACATTAAAGTCGCACACGGAAGAGACTACGCTGATTGCGCCCCGATCAAAGGGATTATTTACAGCAATTCTGAAAAGAATGAAACCAATTATGTCGTAGAAGTTCAGGCACGTGAAGAGAGCGAACCTGATGTTTTTATGGATTTTGAGGTTTCAGAACCATTACCTTTTGCACAGCAGTTAGCCTTTCAATCTCAATGGCAACAGCAGCAATATCAACAGCAACAACAACTTAGACAACAGCAAAATCCGTTAGATAGTTCTGAGCTGTAAAGCCACGCTTTCAATAGAAAATAGTAACTTTCAACCAAACGGTTTAGCATGATAACGAGCGATCAGATCAAAGATCTTGTGCAGCGCCTTGATGCGCTTAAAATTCACTTGGGAATAGATCAGAAACGAGTAGAAATACAGAACGAAGAAGAGAAAACCTTTGATCCTAACTTTTGGAATGACCCTAAGGAAGCGGAGCAGTTTATGCGTATGCTTCGCGAAAAAAAGAATTGGGTCAAGAATTACGAACAAGCCATAGCGCTCACCGAAGATCTTGAGGTAATGCTCGAGTTTCACAAAGAAGGTGAAGCCTCTGAAGAAGATGTTGTAAAACAGTACGATAAAGCAGTAAAACTTATTGAGGATATGGAGTTCAAAAATATGCTCTCTGATGAGGGAGATGATTTGAGCGCTGTGTTACAAATCACCGCGGGTGCCGGCGGCACCGAAAGTTGTGATTGGGCTTCTATGCTGATGCGTATGTACCTGATGTGGAGTGAAAAAAACGGCTTTAAAGTTAAAGAACTCAATTATCAGGAAGGTGATGTCGCGGGAATCAAAACCGTTACTTTAGAGATTGACGGTGCTTATGCTTTTGGCTGGTTAAAGAGTGAAAATGGTGTACACCGTTTGGTGCGTATTTCACCCTTTGATAGTAATGCTAAAAGACATACTTCATTCGCTTCAGTATATGTGTATCCTTTAGCCGATGATAGTATTGAGATTGATATCAATCCGGCGGATATTAGCTGGGATTTCGCACGATCTTCAGGTGCCGGAGGGCAAAATGTAAATAAAGTGGAGACTAAAGCCATTTTGACGCACCACCCTACCGGAATCGTGATTCACAATAGTGAAACGCGCTCTCAGCTTGAAAACCGCGAGAAAGCTATGCAAATGCTTAAATCGCAGTTGTATGAGATCGAACTGAAAAAACGCCAGGCAGCGCGTGATGAAATTGAAGCTGAGAAGAAAAGCATTGAGTGGGGATCACAAATACGCAACTATGTCTTACATCCATACAAACTTATTAAGGATGTACGTACCGGCGAAGAAACCGGAAACACCGATGCCGTTCTAGATGGCGATATTGATAGCTTCTTAAAAGCCTATTTGATGATGACCGGTCAAAAAGAAACCAGTAACGAATTATAACTATGCTTAAAATATATCATAATCCACGTTGTAGAAAAAGTCGAGAAGGCCTCGCCATTCTTGAAGAATCAGGAAAAGAATTTGACATTGTTAAATATCTAGATACGCCTCCCTCCTACATCGAGCTTGCTGCGATAATTGGTAAACTAAAAATTGAACCTATTGCTCTGGTGCGCAAGAATGAAGCCATTTGGAAAGATCAGTTTAAAGGAAAAGAATTGACTGACGAAGAAATTATTCAGGCGATGGTAGATCACCCTAAATTAATAGAACGACCTATTGTAATTCTTGATAATCAAGCGGTTTTAGGAAGACCTCCGGAAGATATTAAGAAGCTGTTAAGATAAATCGTTTTACTTTAACAATATTTTAACCCCTTTCAATTAAACCTTATTTGTTCTCATAGTCTAACAACCGAAACCTTAAAACGACTATGAAAAACAAATTTCTATTTGCCCTAATGTGTTTCTGTACCGCATTGGGCTTTTCTCAATCTACTAACTATGCCATTACCGGTACTGTAACAGATAAAGATGCCGGTATCCCTTTAGAATATGCAACGGTAACAGTTACCGATGCCAATGATGCTCAAGATGTTGAAGGAGGAATTACCGATATGGACGGTAATTTTCGTGTTGAAGTTCCGCAAGGGAGCTACACCATTAAAATCGAGTACATCTCTTTTCAGCCCATTATTTTAAATAAAACTATAAATGGCGACCTTAATTTAGGGACCGTTCAATTAGAATTTGCTGCTTCAGACTTAGATGAAGTTACTGTAGTTGCAGAAACCACTACAGTAGACATTCGTTTAGACAAAAAGATTTACAACATAGGTAAAGACCTTACTACCGCCGGTGGTACAGTAAGTGACGCGCTTAACAACGTTCCTTCAGTATCTGTTGATGTGGAAGGAAGCATCAGTTTACGTGGTAATGAAAACGTGCGTATTTTGATCAACGGTAAACCATCGGCAATTGCGGGTTATGGTTCTACCGATGTACTTAGACAACTTCCGGCAGATGCTATTGAACGCGTTGAAGTGATCACCTCTCCTTCTGCACGTTACGACGCTGAAGGAACTGCAGGAATTCTGAACATTATTCTACGTAAAGAAAAAACACTTGGATTTAATGGTTCGATCAACGGTAGTTTAGGAAATCCTGATTTGGCTAGTATTTCTGCCAACTTGAACTTGCGCACCGAAAAATTCAACATTTTTAATACTACAGGTTACCGATATTCAAGTTCTCCGGGAAATGGATATTTTGATACCCGCTACAATACCACAGATGAGATCACGCCTACTTACGAGCGTATCATTGAAGATCGCGACATTCAGCGCTTAAATCGTGGATTCAATACCAATTTAGGTCTGGAATATTATTTAGACGATCAATCTTCAATCACCGGTACTGTTTTCTATAGAAACGGAAATGACGTCGATGAAACTACAAACCTTACCCAAAGTTTTAATAATTCTTCACGTGTTTTAGAAACCTCACGTATAGAACGTCAGAAAGAAAAAGATGACCGTTATCAGTTCTCTTTAAACTACATCAACCGTTTTAATGACGAGGGGCATCAGTTAACAGCAGATTTACAGTATGCTACTAGTGATCAAACGCAAAACACACTCATAAACGAAGATATCACTTTTGATTCTGAAAATACAGACCCCATAATTGCAGAGCGTTTATTGAGTATTGAGAAACAAGATGAGTATTTAATTCAAGCAGATTACGTGCTTCCTTTTGGTGAAGGTGCGCAGTTTGAAGCAGGATACCGCGGAAATTTTGAAAACGAAATCACAGATTACCGGGTAAATCAAGAGCAAATTGCAAACTCAAACAATTTTGTTCAAAATGATACTTTGACAAACGTTTTTGATTATACTGAAAATGTAAATGCAGTGTATACGCAATTAGGAAGCAAGTTTGGAGACTTCTCTGTTCTTGCCGGTTTACGTTTAGAAAACACGCAATTGAAAGGTAAGATCGGTTCTGCTTTAACCGAAGCTGAATTGCAAGATATCTACGGCTTTGAGATCAACACTGATTTTGACAATAATTACCTAGGCCTCTTCCCTACTTTAAATGTTACCTACGAACTTAATGAACGTGAGAATATTACATTAGGTTATAACCGTCGTATCAACAGACCAAGAGGTTGGTTCTTAAATCCGTTTCCGGATAGAAGCAGCCGAAACAACGTATTTCAAGGGAATCCTAATTTACAACCGGCTTTTGCAAATGCTTATGACTTAGGTTATTTAAAGCGTTGGGATAAGTTAACCTTGACTTCATCTGTATATTTTCAGAGAGAAACAGAATCTTTTGAAGTGGTTGAAGAAATCATCGAGCTTCAAGGACAAGGTTCAAACACTAACGGTAATACCGTAATTAGAAGTATTCCGGTAAACCTATCAAGCAACGAGCGTATCGGTGCTGAATTAGGACTTTTATACAATCCGGCAAAATGGTTACGTCTTAACGGTAGTTTTAACTTCTTCCAGTTTAATACTGAAGGATTCTTTAATGATGTAGATTACAGCGCTAAAAACACCAGCTATTTTGCACGCTTCAGCTCAAAAGTTTCACTTCCTTGGAGCATAGATTGGCAAACCAATGCATTCTACCGTGGTGCTGCTCAAAACGCGCAGTCTGATACAGACGGCATCCTTTCTGTAGATATGGCGTTGAGTAAAGATTTATTTGATGAAAAAGCGACCATCTCTATGAACGTAAGCGATTTGTTTAACGGAAGAAAGCGTAGTCAAATAACGACTAACGATCTTTTTACCAGAGACAGTCAGTTTCAGTGGAGACAAAGACAAATCAACTTATCATTTGTGTATCGCTTCAACCAGCGTAAGAATGATAGACAAAACAATAGAAAATCTCCTGTCAATGACGATGACAACGAGGGAGATTACCAAAGTTAAAATACCCTTTCATTTCCCTTCAATGACGCAAAGCCATTTCGCAAGAAATGGCTTTGTTTTTTTATGGTAAAGAAAAATAGATACATAAAAAAACCTGCTTCAATCTGAAGCAGGTTTTTCACTTAAAATTATATCGAGTAATACTTATTAATTTCCGCGTTCTAATTTTTTCTTCTCACGAATTTCTTTCATTCGCTCTACAAACGCTCCACCAATCCAATAAGGTAGAATAGATACTAAAAATATCATTAACCAAAATCCCATGGTTGCGATGGTTAAAAATGCTAAGAAGCCTAAGTATTGATCAAATTCAAACATAATATGGTTTTTGTCTGGTTGCAAATTTAAGTATTCTTGTTTAAAATACACAACAGAAATTTGAAGTTATAAACATATTTATAACAGCTGCAATCGATAGTAATTATACGCAAACCTTTACTTTTGTAGAACTACTAAAATAACCAAAATGGATTATAGAATAGAAAAAGATACGCTGGGCGAAGTAAAGGTTCCGGCAGATAAAATCTGGGGTGCGCAAACAGAGCGTTCCCGCAACAATTTTAAAATTGGTAATCCCGCTTCGATGCCTTTAGAGATCGTTTACGGTTTTGCTTATCTGAAGAAAGCTGCAGCTTACACCAATCACGAATTAGGTGTTTTAGCTGAAGAAAAACGCGATCTTATCGCTCAGGTTTGTGATGAGATTTTAGAAGGAAAACACGACGACCAGTTTCCGTTAGTCATCTGGCAAACCGGTTCGGGAACTCAAAGTAATATGAATGTGAATGAGGTGATCGCAAACCGCGCTCATATTCTTGCCGGAAAAAAATTAGGTGAGGGCGATAAAACCCTTCAGCCTAATGACGATGTCAATAAATCACAATCATCTAATGACACCTTCCCTACCGGGATGCATATCGCAGCCTATAAAAAGGTGATGGAAGTTACTCTTCCGGGAGTGATCAAACTTAGAAATACGCTTAAAAAGAAATCAGATGATTTCCGCGAAGTGGTAAAAATTGGTCGCACCCATTTAATGGACGCTACACCCCTAACCTTAGGTCAGGAATTTTCGGGATACGTTTCTCAATTAGACCACGGTATCAAGGCTCTTGAGCACACATTAGATCATTTATCTGAACTTGCCCTTGGCGGAACGGCTGTAGGTACCGGTTTAAACACACCCAAAGGTTATGCAAAGTTAGTTGCTGAATATATCGCTAAGTTCACTGAGCAGCCTTTTAAAACCGCAGATAATAAGTTTGAAGCGCTTGCAGCCCACGATGCAATTGTAGAGTCTCACGGTGCTTTAAAACAACTTGCCGTTTCCCTCAATAAAATCGCAAATGATATTCGTTTGCTTGCCAGCGGACCGCGCTCAGGAATTGGTGAGATTATCATTCCGGCAAATGAACCGGGATCTTCTATTATGCCAGGGAAAGTAAATCCTACACAATGTGAAGCACTAACAATGGTTTGTGCTCAGGTAGTGGGTAATGATATGGCAATTGCTGTAGGCGGAATGCAAGGACAGTACGAACTTAACGTATTTAAACCGGTGATGGCTGCCAACTTTTTACATAGTGCGCAACTTATAGGAGATGCATGCGCTTCATTTGAAGAGCATTGTGCTGCCGGAATTGAACCGAATCATCCGCGTATCAAAACAATGCTTGAAAACTCGCTGATGCTGGTAACCGCATTAAATACCAAAATAGGTTATTATAAAGCTGCTGAAATTGCAAATACCGCACACGAGAATGGTACTACATTGCGCGAGGAAGCCGTAAATCTTGGTTACGTCACTCCTGAAGAATTTGACGAGTGGGTAAAACCTGAAGATATGGTAGGCGAACTCTAGTCGCTACATTTATAAAACTAAAAAAGGAAGCATTTTGCAATGCTTCCTTTTTTTTATGCTTATTCGGTAAATTCTTATTTGTAAAACTTCTTGTATTTAGGATATGCGAGAAGTGCAAAAACGATCACGCCTGCAAAAATACAAATGGCCTTATTCAGGTTTAGGATGTTGTCACCACTAGCATAACTGTGTAATCCTGATAACCAGAAATTGACACCAAAATAGGTCATCAAAATACTTCCGTAAGCTAAAACAGCCATTAAGTTGAAAAACCATCTTCCGCGAAGACCGGGAACTAAGCGCATATGAATTACAAAGGCGTACACCATAATACTGATCAGTGCCCAAGTTTCTTTAGGGTCCCATCCCCAGTAACGTCCCCAACTTTCGTTAGCCCATTGGCCACCTAAGAAGTTTCCTATGGTTAGCATAACAAGACCAACGGTTAGAGCCATCTCATTAATAATGGTAAGTTCTTTAATATTTAGCTCCATACGCTTCTTATTGGTTGAGTTGGTCAAAAGCATTAAGAGCAACGAAACAATTCCTAAAATCATTCCTAAAGTAAACGGGCCATAACTCGCAACGATCACCGCTACGTGAATCATCAACCAGTAACTATCAAGTACCGGTTGCAGGTTAGAGATCGCAGGGTTAAGCCAGTTCATACTCGCTCCCCAAAGAATAAAACCGGCAACAAAAGCCGTACTCGCAATGGTAAGCGAACTTTTTCTACCGAAAGCCAACCCAAAGAACATTGTAGCCCAACCTACGTATAGGATCGATTCATAAGCGTCACTCCAAGGTGCGTGCCCCGAAATATACCAGCGCCAGATAAGTCCGGCAGTGTGCAGCGCAAACAGGATTGCTACGGCGAGTCCGCTAAGACGTACCATAGTTTTAATAAAGCGATTATCTTTAAAAATGCGAATGATCACAAAAACAAACATGACTACACTGGCCAATAAATACATCCAATACAACTTGGTAAAAATGTCGTGTTTGTTATAGAAAACTTCGGCATCCACTTTATTCTGAGAAGGAATAACGGCGCTTCCGTATTTTTCTTGGAAACTCTTTATGCTTTTCAAAAACGTATCAGCTTTTGAAAAATCCCCGCTCTCATTGCCTTCTCGCAAAGCGGAAAAATAAAGCGGTAAAATCTGTTTGGTGTATAATGAGTCCATTCCTTTAAAACCAGACTCATTAAGTTCTGGGTAAGAAACCCATTTGTTATTCTCGTCATTTACCAGCGGAAAGATTTTAAGAATCTCACCACTTACTGCGCGATTGAGGAGACCTAAACGTTCTGCAATATCAATAAAATCTTTGTCAAAACTGTTTTTAACTTCCGCCTGATAAGCAGCGGTTATATAAGGATCAAGTTTGTTGCGCCCCATATTATCTATAAAATCCAAAGCACTCACATACTTCTGATCTTTAGGAACCCCGATTATTCCACGTAAACTATCGTTAGCCGGTTTTAGATAAATAAGATCTACATTATACCAGAAAAACGGAGTTTCAACCATAGATAGAAAAACCTGATCTGCTGTAAGTCCTTGATACTTGTCGCTTCGGCTGAGTTTCCTTAGAAGTTTACTAGAAAAAGTGTTTACAGGCATCATACGCCCGCCATCATCCTGAATTACCAATTTACCAAACTTTGCAGCTTCTTCCGCAGGTACTTTATTGGCCATCAAAACCGAGTCGATCTGCTGCGCTGTAGGCACAGTGTGCTGCGTTTCTTCAGCAATTGCAGCCGTCCCCGGAATAAAATCCTCAGGTTGCTCTTCAACTACCTTGGTGTTTCCATTTTCAACGACCACTTCTTGTTCCTGCGCGTGTAAGGCCGTTCCGCTGAAAGCGATCAAAGCAGCAATAACACTAAGTTTAGCCTTTTTAGCCTTTACTTTATCTAAACGCACTTTGAGATCGCCAAAACGACTTCCTTTATCAAAAAGAATGATCATTAGACCTAAGTACAACAAAAAATACCCTATGTATGTGATCCAAGTTCCAACCATATCGTGATTTACCGAAAGTACAGTACCCAGTTCGTCAGGATCAAAACTCGCTTGAAAAAAGCGATAGCCCTTGTGATCCAGTACGTGATTCATGTAAATATCATAGTCAAAAGTGTCCTGCGGACCGTTAATTACTGTGATCTCGCTCTCGTAAGAAGAGTACACATTGGTAGTTCCGGGATAACGCTCAGCGATAAAATCATTCAGCTTTATAGAAAATGGAAGTTCTTGTGCAAGGCTTCCGTAGGCCATATGAAATTTAAGATCACCAATATCTGTAGATACCATCTCGTTGTTATAACCTTTTCCTCCTAACAGGCCTACAGTCTCCTGACCATCTGCAGTAGTCACGGTTACAAAAAGCGCATCTGCCTGACCTTTTTGCTTTGGGAAGGCTTCAACAATCCCGTTTGTTCCTTTGATCACAGGATCAGGAATCACAAACTGCATCCCGCCCAATTGATACAATGCGCGCAGCTTAAGTTCTTGAACGCTGTCTTTAGCAACTGCATAATCGGTTTGCGTTGCCATTACCCGCGTGCTTCCTTCAAAAGGCGTATCAATCGTATAATTCTCACCATCATAACTAATATTGATCGCACCCTCTGTAGGTTGATTTAGCGCAAAAAGCATATTGTGAATGCTCGCCACCTGCCCTTCTTCAAGATAATGTTCGTGTCGCTGTCCATCTCCGGCTTCAACGATTTTCAATTGGGCTTTTCCATCAGTAGTTTCGATAAGGCCTTCTTCTGCCCCATCTATAAATTTTGAAAAAGAAATAGTTACCGGTTTTCCGTCAAAATCGGTTTCCCAGTCAAAGCTGTTATCTAAACGTGTAGATAAATTTAGACGCTTCGGCTCGAGTTTTCTTCGCATAGGAGCACCGTCGCGTTCCCCATCAATAAAGACATTGAGATATGTTTTTTCGCTTAAAAACGTATTCTGAGTTTCCCCCTCACGAATAGGCATCACCCCTTCAAAACCAATATATCTCGTCCAGGCTGCACCAAAAATGATCAGAATAAAGGCGGCGTGAAATACCAGCGTTGACCATTTTTCTTTACGCCACAGCCTGAATTTCCAAATATTACCAACAAAGTTGACGATAAATAAAATGTGAATTAATTCAAACCACCAGGCTTCATAGACCAGTTCGCGAGTATATGGGGTTGGTGAAGTTTCTTGGCCTGCGTCAAGGATGGTCCCGGTTGCCATCGCTACAGCATAAACAATAAATAAAACGGCCATTAAGCGGGTAGAAAATAGAAAATCTGCAATACGTTTTTGCATGATAAATGTGCAATTTTTTGATGGCGCGAAGATACGAAACAAAAGAGCATTAATAAAGCTTTAACGCCAGCTATTGTCTAGTGTTTTTGCCGTTTTTATGTATTTTTGGAGCGTGATTTCAGTTTCAATAATTGGCACCGGTAATGTGGCTTTTCATCTCGCAAAAGCCTTGAGCACGTCTCAATGCGCTAAGCTGCAGTTCATTGCCGGAAGATCCACAACGCAATTAACCGACTTTAAAGCCTTTGCGGAAGTAAGCACCCAAGTAAGCGATACCTTCCATTCAGACCTAATTATTCTAGCAGTAAGCGATAATGCTATTGGGGAAATTGCCGAAAAATTGCAACACACTAATGGTCTTTTGGTACATACTTCCGGGAGTACTGCAATGGATGTTTTAGCTCCTAAAACCCGCATTGGCGCATGTTATCCTTTACAGACATTTTCTAAAAGTAAAGAGCTGAATTATAGCAAAATACCGTTTTTACTTGAAGCGAATCATCAAGAGGATTATGCATTGCTTGAAAAGCTTTTGGGTAGCTTGAATGCACCTGTTCATCAGATGAATTCTAAGGACCGTGCTTCAATACATCTAGCGGCAGTTTTCAGCAATAATTTTACGAATCATATTTTAACCGAAGCAGCGCAACTTTGTAATCAGCATCAGGTTTCTTTTGAGCTGTTAAAACCGCTATTAGAAGAAACGCTAGAGAAAGCATTTTTAAACGGTCCCGAAAACAGCCAGACCGGACCTGCAAAGCGTCACGATACGCAAACCATTCAAAAGCAGCTTGAGGCGTTAAAGACTCCTGAGCAGCAAAAATTATATTCCACATTAACCAAGGCAATACAAAACTATTATGAGCGATAAAAGCTATAAAGAATACTTAAGAGACATCACAACCTTCATTTTTGACGTAGATGGCGTGATGACCGACGGATCATTAATGATTAATACCGAAGGCGAAATGTTTAGAACGATGAACGTTAAAGATGGGTATGCGATCAAATGTGCTTTAGATAACGGTTATAATATCTGCATTATCAGTGGCGGAACCAATGAAGGGGTTCGTAATAGACTTGCAGCACTAGGTGTGACTGACATTCATTTAGGCGTACACACTAAGATGAAGCAGTTCTCTAAATACATTGAAGATAAAAACATCAAACCTGAAAATGTATTGTATATGGGTGACGATATTCCTGATTATCCTGTGATGAAAGAAGTTGGGCTACCCACTTGTCCACAAGATGCTGTAAAAGAAATTAAAGAAGTTGCTAAATATGTTTCTCACAAAAAAGGCGGAAAAGGCTGTGTTAGAGATGTGATCGAACAAGTGCTTAAAGTGCAGAACAACTGGATGAATTATTTTGACGCAGGTTTAAAACAGCACTAGATAAAACTTAAACTACTACCTAAATTCTAAGCTACCGTTCAAGGTGGCTTATTTATTTTGATAGCCCGTTATGGCAGCTTCAAGCACGTGTTGCGCTGCATCTTTATCTCCAAAACCTTTGGAAACCATTTTAGACGGACCTTTATAATTGCTGAACCAAAGCTTTATGATATCAGCGACTCCATTATACGTGGCCTCAAGATCCTGTAAAGAGTCTAATTGATAAAAAGGAGAATCTTTTGCCACTGCGATCAACTTGTCGTCCTGCTCTCCGCGATCTTGAAGGTATAAAACGCCAATGATCTTACATATAATAACGCTTCCGCGATTTACGGGACTGCCCAAAACAAGAATATCAAGGGGATCACCATCTCCTCCATCTTTCTCAGCAAGCAGTGTTTGCGGGATAAAACCATAATTACCGGGATAACCTATATAATTTACGATTCGACCGGTACCGTCAACCTGCTCCCATTCTATGATTCCTGAGGTTTTATTGACTTCCCATTTCTGTTCTGTGCCTGCCGGAATTTCTATAACCGCATTTACACTTCCATCTTCGGCAATTGCAGGATAATCGGTAAGCAGGTTTTCTTCAGTAGAAGTCTTACAGGAAAATATGGCAACTAGTGCGAATACTATACAGGTTAATCTAATGATCATCAGTCAAATTTTAAATCATACTGGTAATACTCGGCAAGCTTTTGCGCTTCTGTCTTGGTTAGTTGAATTACAGCTCCGTGTTTGGGCGAACTAAAATTAGTAGTTTTCATTTTCCCCTCGTTGAAATGCCCTATATCTTCAAAATTTTTAAAGTCGGTGGTTTCTACAAATCCAAAATTATGCGGATTGATACTGTAAATATCGTACATCAACACAAAGGAATCAGTGCCTATGCGCTGCCATACATTAGGCGCCTCGCACGAACCCGGTTCCATATCAATCCACTCAGGATTATAAACATATCCGGAATTTATTGCGTCTGAAAAGGCCATTTTTATCCCTATAGGATTTTCTTGAGCGACATACATCATGCAAAATCTACCGTCAGGCATTTTAGTGATATCAGCATCTAATACCTGAATAGAGGCATCAGGATATTCAAAGAGTTGCTTCGGCTGAGTTTCTAAAGCAGTAAAATCTTCATTCGCATACGAATAATAGAGTTTGGTCAAGCCGTGCTCCATACGCATCGTGTAATAAACCATCATTTTTCCTTCTTCAGGATCATAAATACTTTGAGGGGCCCAAGCGCAGCCTATTTCATCAAAACCTTCAAAGTTCTCATTAAACAGAAAATTACTGTGCGTCCAATGAATTAAATCAAAAGATTTCATCATTACAAATCCTCTATTATTTCCCCAATCATAGTCTTCAATAGGACGCTCCCAGGTGGTATCTCTATACCCTAGATCTTTCGCAAAAAGATGCAGATCAGTCATCACCACATAAAAAGCGCCATCAGGCCCACGTGAAATATGCGGGTCCCGAATTCCTTTTTGACTTGCAATGGTATCGCCTGCAACTATGGGATTTCCTTCATTGATATCTGTAAAAGAATATCCGTCTGTACTAAATGCCATATGCAAGCTATGCGTATCATCTTTAAAATAGGTAAGCAAATAGGCCTGCGTTGCAGTGGAGTCTGCTACAGATTCAGCGGTTTCGTCTGTTCTATTGTAAGTCGCATTATTTTTGCAAGCGGTCAACACCATAAGCAGAAGAGCAAACGGCAGATAAAGTTTTGTGGTCATTAATTATATGATTTTTATATCAGCGTTGAGACTTAAAATGGTTTTGATGAAATCGTCATTATTTTGCGGACTTATATAAATTTCATCATAGAGATTGTACTTAATGATAAGCCCCTTTCTTGCGGTTGCAGGCTTACGCCCTACCCATAGGGTTTTATCTCTAATGATCTCTCGAATATCTTTTAAGGGAATAGAACCGGTTAATGGACCCGATTTATATTTTAACAAAGAAGCTGACAAAGAATAGGAAGTGCCAAAATAAAACCAAATAAAAAGTAAAGAAGTTGGCGTTATACCTAACAGATACCAATACCAACCCGTTGCACTACCCGAATCTGAAAACACACCAATTAACACAAAAAGGGTGATCAGCACGAGCAGAATGCTGAAAAATAAGGGATCTTTTCTACTTTTAAAATTCATAATAAAGGTTAAGTTAACTAAAAAAAGGCTGCAATTTTAAAATTGCAGCCTTTTTAAGTTTTTCCAAGTCTTGGATCTCTTATATGAGATATTTAGATTGAATTACATTAGCATGATGAATCTCGTGCCCGCAAATTATAAAGCCTGCAGCTCTAGTGGTCAACGTGGCATCGCTGGCTGTTCCTTTAAAAGCCAAAGCTTCTTCATCAAAATGCTTAAACAAACTAATCGTACAATCTCTTACGAGTGCATACTCATCTAGTAATTCGTGCATTTGTCTTTGGTTTGCTCGAGATGGCGTTATATAATCATCTTGCTCAAATCCCGGTAGCGGCGTACGATCTCCCCTACCTATTCGCAATGCGCGGTAACAAAAAATACGCTCGGTATCAATTACGTGTTGCAATACTTCTAAAATGGTCCATTTTCCATATTGGTAGGCATACGACCATTTATCTTCAGGGATATCATCATAAAAAGCTATGTTTTTTTCCTTCCCTTCAATCAAAGCATCTAACAATAATTGATCAGGTTTAACGAGTTCTACATAATTCTTGTAGAACGCGTTAAACTCACTATGATCAAGATCTATAACTTTAGCCATTATGCTGAATTACGACTCGCATTAATATTTCCGAATAAAGAGCGCGTCACCATTTTCTCAAACATTTCTAGCTTTTTCTCATCCGGATTTTCTTCGCGTTGCATTTCTTGAATTTTCTTCAATGCAAATTGCTGAATGGTCAACAATGGCAATACGATACGCTCCCGTTCTTGAATTGAAGCCTTACCTGCCTGCTCATCTTCCATAAGTTCGCTGTAACCGGTAACTTTTAGCAATACGCGTTTACTACGCTCATATTCTTCATAAATAAGCTCCCAGAATGCTCCAAACTCAGGATCATCTTTCATATAAGCCGTAAGTGCGAAGAATGATTTGGTCAAACTCATCATACTGTTTTCTAGTAAAGTTCTAAAGAACATGCTATTGTTGTATAATGATTGCACGCGATCAAACTCACCACGCTCCTCTAATTTTTCGATTGCAGTACCTACACCAAAAAATCCGGGAACGTTTTGCTTCAATTGTGACCAAGATCCTACAAAGGGAATCGCACGTAGATCAGAGAAATCCAGTTTATCGCTTCCGCCACGCTTACTAGGACGGCTACCAATGTTAGTCTTCGCATAGAATTTCAAAGTACTCATACGCTCTAAATATCCTAAGAATTTAGGGTGCGCTTTGAAGTCAGAATATGCTTTGTAGCTGATTTCTGCAAGCTCTTCCATCGTCTTACGATCTTCATCCGGGAATGCTTTTGTTTTTTGAGAAAAGACTCCGTTAAAGATCCCTGAACTTAACAACTGCTCTAAGTTGTACTGGCAAGAGTCTGGCGTACCAAAGTTTGAACTAATGGTCTGCCCTTGAACAGTAACCTGAATTTCTTCATCTTCAATTGTATCTCCTAAAGAAGCGTAGAACTGGTGCGTTTTACCACCACCACGTGCTGGTGGTCCACCTCTACCATCAAAGAAAATTACTTTAATTCCAAATTCCCTCGAAACCTGCGTAAGCTCTTCTTTCGCTTTAAAAATACTCCAGTTCGCCATTAGGTATCCTCCATCTTTAGTACCATCACTAAAGCCTAGCATAATGGTTTGCTTCATATTACGCTTTTTCAAATGCGCAGCATAAGCCGGATTGGTGTACAAGCCACGCATAACTTCTTTAGCGATTTTTAAATCAGGAACCGTCTCAAATAAAGGCACAATGTCAACAGTAGGATCTTCCCAACCGGTAAGATGTATCATAGAGAACGCCTGCATTACATTGAGCCCGGTCTGGTTGTTACTAATAATGTAACGATTACAACTACGCTCGCCGTTTTGCTTCTGAATATCTTGCATCGCATAAATACTTTCTAAAGTTTTACGAGCAATATCATCTTGCAGGGTTGAAGGATCAACAGAACCTTTTACATCCTGAAGTACTTTAATTTGTTCTTCTTCTGAAAGTTCAAGATAATTATCTGGGAAAATACCCAAGTTATCCTTAGCACATTGCTTTACGATCTCTTCCATAACGTGCATATGCACACGACTATCCTGACGAATGTCTAGCACAGCAAAGTGATAACCAAACATTTTTACTTTATTCAGAATATCATCAATTTCTTCTAGGAATAAGCTTTCGTGGCGCTCAACTACGATTTTACGTATACGAAGCAGGGTAGTTTCTAATTCTTCAAGGGACACAGTAACCTCGTCTCCCGGAAGGAAAATACTCTCATATAGCCGTTTTTCTAAATCTGCAAGCGGTTCTTCGGTTCCTACAAAAGTGATGCGGCGGCGAAGACTGCGTATATCGCGATAGTAGTTCTTAATAATGGTGTTACGTAAACGTGCAGCAACCTTTAAGGTGATTTCGGTAGTTACAAATGGGTTTCCGTCACGGTCACCTCCAGGCCAGAATCCTAAGTCGATTACTTCGTTATCAAAAGCTTCTCCTTTAAAAACATTCTGACGTACGTAATTGTAAATATGGCTTGAGGCCTTGTAAAATACATTCTCAAGATACCAGATTAAACTTACTGCTTCATCGTATGGCGTAGGTTTTTCTTTCTTAAAAAATGGTGTTTTACCTAATTGAGACAACAACTTCTTAATCATCTCAACATTGTTTTCATTAATGGCTTTACTCAAGTCATTAATGATCCCCAATACAGCTCCCGGATAAAATTGTGTAGGGTGTGCTGTAAGAACAGGTCTTATTTTAAAATCCTGAAGATAGGCTTTAAGCTCTTCGGTTTTTGATTGCGCTTCTGCCTCTTCTTTAATGTTACGAAGAGTTCCGCGCCCGTCCATATTATTTACGGTACGATAGGCTGCATCTTCGATTGCATCAAAGAGTACCACCTGACGCTCTATATATTGAATAAATCTAAAGAGCAAGTCATAGCGCTCCTCTTCAGAGACATCACGTTGATACTTATCAAAGAAGTAATTAACGATTTTTTCTGGGTTGTAATGCTTATCATAACCACGGGTACAAATACGATCAAAAAGTGGCAAAAGCACTCCGGTATCGGTTATTCCGTGGAATGGTAAGGTCATGAACAAGCTGTTATAGACCTGATATTTGGATTTTACCAGGTTATTAAAGCGTTCTAATTTTGGTTGTCTGGACATAAATAGTCTGGTTTTAGAATAAAAAAACCCTTTGTCAACAAAGCCAAAGGGTATATTATAAAAATATGCTTTGGTTTACTTTACAAATCTTGAAAAATACTATGCATTAAACGTTTCTTATCGTTAATGCTTTCATCAAGAGAAATCATTGTTTCAGTACGGTACACCCCTTCAATATCATCTAACATAAAGATAATATTTTTAGCGTGCTCTGTATTCTTCGCACGTACCTTACAGAAAATATTAAACTTGCCTGTAGTTACGTGCGCTACCGTAACATAAGGAATTTGGTTAATACGCTCCAAAACAAATGTGGTTTGACTGGTCTTATTTATATAAATACCTACGTAAGCAATGAAAGAATAGCCAAGTTTTGCATAGTCAAGCGTTAAGGATGACCCCACAATAATACCTGCTTCTTCCATCTTTTTTACACGTACGTGAACAGTACCTGCAGATATCAACAACTTCTTTGCTATATCTGTAAAAGGAGTTCGGGTATTCTCAATCAGCATATCTAAGATTTGATGATCAACCTCGTCTAATTTGAATTTTGCCATTATTAAGTAATTAAATTATATATAAATCAAAAATAATATAAAATCACTGAATAATTCATAATAAATTGTTGCTTTTTACCGAAAACGTTGTAGGTAAATTACTATTTGCTTGAAGATTCTCAAGATTTGTCCCTACTTCTAGTTGCATTCCTTCTGGAATTTGAATTTCTTTTTGATGAAAATTCAACTCCTTATGCCCCACAAAATCATCTAAATCAGCGATCTGGGCTATTTTAGGTACAAAATACAAGGTACCATTCTTTAAAGTTTCTTCATATTGAATAGCCATATCGGTTACTCCAATTTGGGGAATATTCACATTGCGAATTATGCAATCAAAGTAGCACTTTTTGTTCTCCGGAATAGCGAAATACGAATTTGAGTCCCCTATTTCTTCAGATTTGAGCAATAAAACCGACTCAAAAACGCGAATTAATGATAAAAACATAAAACATCTGGTCTGCTCCCGCTCGTAATCTCCGGGAAAATGACCAGCTTCAAACAAGATGGTAGGTATATTTAATTGCTGCAAGGTATCCCCCACACAGTTAAGATTAAATCCATCATCATAACGCCCCACACTTCCCGGAATAAATTGCTGAAGCATTTCATTTAGATCACTTATAATAGACATTCCTATTTTTCTAGATGCCGTCACGGTGCGCAATTCATCCTGAGATGGTGATAAAAAGGATACTATAGCGCTCTTGGCCGGACTTCCTACACCAAATATGGTGCGCTGTCCGTGTAGATTAAGACAGTAATCAGGTTTGATCGAAGTATAAGCCTCCTTAAGAATACAACTCTCTGGCTGGGTCAAGTTCTGCGCATCTCTATTTAAATCTACCTGATTGGCATTAACACGAGTATATGCCTCAGCGCCGTCAGGATTGAGCATAGGGATCATAGTAAACGTGCACGCATTTAAAAGGTGCTTAACCACAGTTTGATCCTGATGTGCAGCAAACCACCTAAAAAGGTCAAATAAAGCTTTGGTTGTGGTGCTTTCATTCCCATGCATTTGAGACCAACCTAAGATCTGAATAGGACCGGTACCAAAAGTTACCGATTGTATCAGACGCTTCTCAACAGAATAGCCCAAACTTTTTACTTGAAACAGCTGTGGAAGTTGATCAATTAGCGGTTGTATATGTGAAGTAGTAATGTAACGCCCAAACAAGGCTTTCTCGTGATGAAGCTTATGCCAATCACGCAAAGTGGTATAATTCATAAGGATTTAAATAAGTCACAAATGTAAACATTCGAGATGTTACAAATGTAAACAGAAAGCTATTACTCACTTGTTTACATTGATAAACAACATGGTTTAATAGTAAACAACACAAAAGGAATTATTCCAAAGAGCACTTTTAATTATAATAATAAGCTTTTTTACAGTTATTTAGATTGTTCTTATTAAGCCAAAGCTTCAATTGAAAATACATCTGTTCACAAATGTAATTTTACAATTGTATTTATATTATTTACATTTGTAATGTAATTTAGTTACTATATAATTTACAATGGTAAACAGCGAATTATTTACTAAAAGGCTTCAGAAAATAATGGATGAGTACGATTTGAACGCTACTTCATTTGCTGATGCTATTGATGTGGGGCGCTCTTCGATCTCTCATATTATTTCCGGCAGAAATAAACCAAGTCTAGAATTTGTAATGAAGATCATTGAGGCCTTCCCTGAAGTAGAGCTGTACTGGCTCTTAAATGGCAAAGGAAGCTTTCCTAAAAGTCAAGTCACAAAACGAGCTCCTATTGCGAGTTCGCAGCTTACAGCAAACTTTGATGATGAACCGGTAGCGCTAGCTTCTAATTCCACAGATGCTTCAAGCACTACTCAGCCAACTCCAGACACTAGTCCTTCAACTAAATCAGATATTGAGCGTATCGTGATCTTCTATAAGGATGGAACCTTTAAAAGTTTCAATCCATAATCGCCAGAATGTTTATTCTTCGCTAACTTTGGCATAACCAAAATAATGTGATCTCCTATGCGGTATTTTTGCTTTTTGCTGCTCGCAATGCTTCTTCTCAACTCGTGTTATAATCCTGAACGCAATTGCACCGATTTTAAGACGGGCTCCTTTGAGTTTGAGACCTATTTGGATGGCGAAGTTGTAAAGACAACATTTACGCGTAATGACACCTTAGAAATTGATTATTATAAAGGTCAAGCAGACTCTTCAAGCATTCGTTGGATCAATGATTGTGAATATATTGCGAAAAAGATCAACCCTCAAAGTATGATGGATCGCAAGGCGCTACATTTTAAAATTCTTACAACTCAAGGTAACTCCTACACTTTTGAATATGCCTTGGTTGGAGACTCTAAAAAACAAAAAGGTACTGCTGTAAAAGTCAAATAGTTTGATTTACTTAAAATCTGAATATTTGATTATATAACGCAAAAGCATCTGTTTAAACTTTGTACTATATTTATCCTGTTTTATAAATGATGTATTTTACTCATCATTTATAAAACAGGATAAATCCTAAAGGCAATTATTAGAAACGAATTTTTAATTTCGAGGCATCCCGATAGCGATCGGAATGGAGTATTAAATACTTTGGGATGCTCGTAAAATCTGAAGCTTTTGTCGCGTGCTATTTTTTATACCTTTCTTTGCTTTTGTCTGTTTTGTTTCAGACCCTCTTTGGGTCAGGATACCAATGTAAAAACTATCATTGATGAACTTCTGCAAAAACGATTTACAACCTTTGATTCTTTGCAGAAATACACCTCTCGATTCAGACGCGATTCTCTAGGGATTACTTCTTTTATTGATAGATCTCAAAAAGCCAATTATGATTTTGGCGAAGCCTTTGGTGAAAATTTATATGGAATTTTTTTAAGAGATCGCTCGTATTATGACGAATCTATAGCGCATCATCAAAGGGCTTTAACCTTAGCCGAAGCCATCAATGATGTAGAATTAGAAGTCTCTATTCTGAATATGACCGGCGTAGTATACCGAAGAATTGATGCGGTAAGTTCTGCCCTTGACAATCATAATGCGGCACTCGCCTTAGCGGAAAGTCAACCCAAAAAATCTAATGCGCTTTTAAAAGGTATTGCAATTTCACAAAACAGCATAGGAAACATCTATTTGCTTTTACGCGATTATGAGCAGGCAGAAAAATTCTTTAAAATGGCTATCAACAGCGAGATCAACTTGACGAGCGATCTGGGTATGGCGATCAATTATGCTAATCTGGGAATTACTTATGAAGAGCGCGAACTTTACGATAAGGCGTTGATTAATTACCAGAAGTCTTTAGAATATAATGAGAAGATCAATAGTGATTTAGGTAGGGTCATTTGTCACAATAGTATAGGCCAAGTCTATTTAAAACAAGAAAAGCCACAAGAAGCTCTAGCGCTCATAAGACCTTCGTTGCCCAAAGCTCTTGAGATAGGCGATAAATTTTATATCGCGTTGACATATATTAATTTGGGCTGGGCCAATAGCGAAGTAGGCAATTTAAGTCTCGGAGAGAACTATCTCCTTAAAGGAAAAAATATAGCCAAGGAGAACGATCAAAAGCAGTTTTTAAGCCTGGCTTATATGCACCTTTCTCAACTTAAAGAGAAAACCGGGGATTATAATGCGGCTTTACAGTATCAACGCAAATCTCAAGAAGTACAAGAAGCCTACCTTAACGAAGCCAATCACAAATATGTAAGTAACCTCATTTACAAATACGATACAGAACAAAAGAAAAATACGATTAGCTTACTGCAGCAAAATAATGAGATCGCTCAAATCCAACTCAGTCAAAGCCGTAAAAACAATATTTTCATTCTCTTAGTTGCGTTTCTTATCTTGATCATTCTCATCATTTTGTATCGTCAAACCCAGTTAAGAAATCAAAAGCAACGCTTAAATGCAGAGCAAAAATTAATGCGATCTCAAATGAATCCGCATTTTATTTTTAACGCGTTGCTTTCCATTCGTATTTATTTACAGAACAGCAACCTTGAGGATGCTACTAATTACCTCAATCAATTTGCAAAACTTATTCGGTCTATTTTATCCAGTTCGCTAGAAAAAGAAATTACACTTGCTGAAGAACTCGAAACGATGCGGTTGTATGTCAATATTGAGAATATCAGATTTTGTAATGAAATTGATTATAAAGAAACTATTGATGATCAAGTAGACATCTCGGCTATTAAAATTCCATCGCTCATTTTACAACCTTTTTTAGAAAATGCGTTATGGCACGGCTTGCAAGCCAAAGAAGGTTATAAGCGACTTGCACTAGATGTAAAGAAAAAAGATGAGCATTATATAACGATTACCATTACGGATAATGGCATAGGCAGAAAGAAAACTATGGAAATGCCTAGTGAAAAAATCAATACTCAAAAGAAATCAATAGGGATCAATCTTACGTTAAAGCGACTTCAAAACTTCTCGAAAAATCTAAGGCACAATTACACACTTAATTTCATCGATTTGTATGACGCTAATGAAAACCCTAAAGGCACACAAGTACTGCTGAATTTGCCTATCAAATAACAATTTTCTGCGAACCACCTATCCCAAAGTGCTCGTTAAGTACTAAGATCAGTTTGCTTTTATCAATTGGCTTGGTTAGGTAATCACTCATTCCGCAATCAATTCCTTTATCCATTGCGCTTAGCGTAGAATCTGCTGAAAGCCCTAAAATCACTGTCGTTTTGTTAGCTAACTTGATTTGTTTGGTTGCCTCATACCCGTCTATATCCGGCATATGAACATCCATAAAAATAAGGTCATACTTCTTTTTCTGAGCTTTAGAGACAGCATCTTTACCGGTGTATGCAATATCTGCATCTAAGCCGAGTTTTTTGAGCAATTGCGAAAGTACAATAACGTTGAGCTTGTTGTCATCAACAGCAAGAATATTAAGATTTGGGATCTCAGATTTTGGGGTAGTATCTTTTGTTGTGCAATTTTCAACAGCTGTATCAAAAGTAAGCGCAATGCTAAACTCAGAACCTTTACCCTCTTGACTCTTGACCGAAATTTTCCCTTTTAATAATTCGACCAAATGTTTAGCAATAGATAAGCCAATTCCGCCTCCACTGTGCTTTTTGCGCATTCCCGTATCCAGCTGAATAAAGCGCTCAAAGATTTTATCTAATTTATCTTGAGGAATTCCTATTCCCGTGTCTTTGACGCTGATAGAGAGATGGGTTTTGTTTTCACTTACCTCCTCTTTATAGAGCACTTTTATACTTCCGGATTCGGTGAACTTGATAGCGTTACTGATAATATTATTGATGATCTGCTCATATTTAGCACGATCTCCCAACACAAAACTATGTTCTTCAGCTTCGATTTTTAATTCAAATGCAATGCCTTTGTCTTTTAAAACCTGAAGGTTAAACTGTTCAATATTCTTTAAAATATCAGACGGACAAAATTTAATGTGGGCAACTTCAGAAAAGCCAGACTCAATCTTGTCAAGACGCAAAATATCGTTGATTAGATTGAGTAAGGTTTTTGAGGATTGTTTTAGAAGAGATAAGTAATGTTCTTCTTCAAACGTATTTGTTCCGGAACCTATGAGATCAGTGATCCCTACAATTGCATTTAGCGGAGTTCTGATCTCGTGACTCATATTAGATAGAAATTCCGTTTTAGCGATTGAAGCTTGATTGGCTCGCTGCGTTTGTTCCTCAAGATGCTGATTGACCTTTTTCAATTCTTTGTTAATAATAAAGGTGCGTCTTGCGGCAACTTGAGCGTTTCGGTTAAAAAAAGAAAGCAAACCAATTGCCAGAGATAAAATTAGCCCCACTGCCAACGCAATATTGATCAGCAACATTTCTTCAGCAAAGAAATCTGGATTAGAAAAGGTAAGTTGAAAATTCCAGGATTCATTTAAATCAGAATCCATAATCATCGCAGTCTCAAAAATGTAATACGGATCTTTCTGAGCTAAATCATAATTATTATAATTATAAAACTGAGTCCCTTCTTCATCAAAAATTTGAATTGCAAAGTCTTTCAGGTAATAACTTAGCCGATCAAATTCCTCATTAAAATTCATTCCACCGGTTACGGTTCCTCGAAATTCATCATTAATATACACCGGGACATCAATAAGAAAAGAATCACCGCCTTGCGAAAGGTGCAACCATTGAGTAATGTTTGTAATCCCTTGGTTTGATTTACTTTTCCAGTCCTCAAAACGGTAGGCTAACTTTGAAATATCTAGTCCTATAGCAGGTACATTAGGCCTTCTAGGATACACATCTTCAATAATACCATCTGCGTTGATGATCTCAACAAAATCTAAAGACTCATTTTGCTTGAGCAAACGCTTCGCATCTTGTTTCCAATAATCATAGTATGCGCCGTCAGTTTCTTCAATGCGCTCTGTAAGGTTTTGAAGCGCCTGCACATTACTGCGTACGGTGCGCTTAAAGTCTTGTGTGGCCAAGCTTCCGGTTAATTGTACCTGGTCTGAAAGCTTCTGAGGTAAGGCTACTTTGTAGCTGTGATACACATAAAAGCAAACGAGCGCCGGTATTAAAAACCAGAGGAAGGCTATAAAATAGTGTTTGGGGGGTATTCCTTTTGCCATCTAGGAAGTAGCTGTCGCTTATTTATAATTTAATGTTAAAAGTACAGATTTTCTTGCGAGTGAAGCACTATAAAACAATAAATAATCGATTAACCACTTAAAATAATTATTAAAAATAATTTTAACTAAAGAATATTCTTACTTTTTGCTTTTTTGTTGGTTCCTTAAAAGCTGATTTTGTTCTTCAAGTAAGGTTTCCATTCGTGACAAAAGCTGAATGTTTTTTGGAGTTTCAACAGCAGGATTCTGATCATCTTCACTTTGTCTTTTTAAACTATTCATCAATTTTACCACAATAAAAACTACAATCGCAATGATAAAAAAGTCGATCAATACCTCTATCAATTCTCCATAGCCAATGGCTATTTCTTCAACAGTAGTGCCGTCTACGGCGGTATATGCGTCTTTCAGCACAATCTTTTTATTGGCTAGACGCACACCATCTGTGAGTAAGGAAAGTGGAGGCATCATAATTTTTTTTACAATGACATCCACTACACTCTGAAAAGCCGCACCGATGATCACACCAATAGCAATATCAACCATATTGCCTTTTACAGCAAAATTCTTAAACTCCTGAATTAATCCCATAATTTAAAATAATGATCCTTGACTCCCATCCCCTTTTATGTGATCCTCTTGATCGTTCTCAGAATGAGCTGTCTCTTCTGATTCTGAAGGGGTTTCAACATCCTGTTCAGGCTGTGCTTCCACGGGCTCCTCATAAGGTAGCGGGTCTAATAAATTGATCTGCTTGAGCTTTTCTGTATAAAATTGATTACCTAAAGCGTTTATTCCTTTAATCGATATAAAGTCTTCTATATCAACTGTTTCGTTAGTCTTTTGATCCTTGTTACGCTCTTTATAAAATACCATTTCTACCACTGGCCTATGGTCTGTAGAAACAAGCTCTAATTGGGTATTTTCGTGATCAGAAACAAACGATTCTTCTTTTTCAGGATTATCAATTAGAAAGCGTTTAACATAATAACGTTCTCTATTTCCATCCCAATAGATCGCCGAAATAGGTTTAGCAGGAATCCATTTCTCTAAGACAATCATTTTATCGTCAAAACGCGTGGTAAGTTCTGGTGTTATGGTTTTGGCTATTCCATCTTGGGTGATGATCAACAGCCTGTCTTCCCCCTTAAATTCTCCCAGAAGTTCTCCTCTACCATCCACATTTAAACGCTGAATGGTATCATCAAACCATATTTTTCTTGGCTTTAATGTAGAAACCCCTTTCTCCTTCAGTTCTACAGTACGTACGGCGTGTTTGGTCGCAAGGTTTCCGTTAGCGTTTCGGCCTTTGATAAGAATATCAGAAAAGTCTAGATCAAACTTTAACTTCTTTATATTCCCTACCGCTCTCAAATAAACGGATACCACTTCAGCCTCTCCATTAGGATTTGCAGAAAAATAAAGTACTTGAGAGCCTTTTTTTCCTTTAGTCGTGTCATACTCTCGGTCGCGCGTGGTACTGGTGACATTAAAGCGCTTGACATAAGTTGCGCCTCCTTTTCCGTCGCGATACAACATATTATAAATGGTACGCTTGTCTTTCTTTTTAAATACGGCTACGTGTATGATGTCTTTACCCACAAAGGTTTTGGTATCTACTTTAGACACCATCATTTTTCCTTCTTTAGTAAAAACGATAATATCATCAATATCAGCACAATCTGTGACATACTCGTCTTTCTTGAGTGACGTGCCCACAAAACCTTCTTTACGATTCACATAAAGCTTTGTGTTGCGAATTACTACTTTTGACGCTTCGATATCATCAAAGAGTTTGATCTCAGTTTTGCGCTCTCTACCGGCGCCATATTCTTTCTTAAGTCTTTTGAAATAAGCAATGGCAAACTCCGTAAGATGCTCTAAATGATGTTTTACTTCAGCGATCTGATCTTCTAGCGCCTCAATGCGCTGCTGCGCTTTATCTATATCAAATTTTGAAATTCGCTTGATACGAATTTCAGTCAGGCGCACAAGATCTTCTTCAACCACAGGACGTTTTAGATGCCCTATATGTGGTTTTAAACCTTCATTGATCGCGTGCAAAACGCCTTCCCAAGTGGTCTCTTCTTCAATATCACGGTAAATTCTATTTTCGATAAAAATGCGTTCTAAAGAAGCATAATGCCATTGATTTTCTAACTCCTCAAGTTGTATTTCAAGCTCCTGACGCAATAAATCTTTAGTGCGCTCTGTTGAAATACGCAGCATCTCACTGACGCCTACAAACAACGGTTTGTTATCTTCAATCACACAGCCTAAAGGCGAAATAGAAACTTCACAATTGGTAAACGCGTAAAGCGCTCCAATGGTTTTATCAGGAGAAAGTCCGGCTGGTAAATGCACTAAGATTTCAACTTCAGAAGAGGTGTTATCCTCTATCCTTTTTATTTTAAGCTTTCCTTTATCATTTGCTTTTAAAATACTATCTATCAGAGAGGTAGTGGTAGTAGTGAAAGGTATTTCGGTGATTACTAAAGTATTCTTATCCTGCTGACTGATCTTGGCACGTACGCGTACACGACCGCCTCGTTTTCCGTCTTTGTAATCACTAAAATCTGCTTCTCCTGCAGAAGGAAAATCCGGTAAGATTTTAAATTTCTTTCCTTCTAAATGTTTTACCGAAGCATCGATCAATTCGATAAAATTATGCGGAAGCACTTTAGTACTTAAACCTACCGCAATACCTTCGGCACCTTGTGCTAACAATAATGGGAATTTAACCGGAAGATTTATGGGTTCTTTTCTTCTTCCATCGTACGAAGCTTGCCAATCTGTAATTTTCGGACTAAACAATACTTCCAACGCAAATTTTGAAAGTCGGGCTTCAATATAACGCGAAGCTGCAGCGCTGTCACCGGTTAAGGTATTCCCCCAGTTTCCTTGGGTATCGATCAATAAATCTTTTTGCCCCATTTGCACCATTGCATCGGCAATACTCGCGTCACCGTGCGGGTGATACTGCATCGTATGACCAACAATGTTTGCCACTTTATTGTAGCGGCCATCATCAAGATCTTTCATCGAGTGCATGATACGGCGTTGTACAGGTTTAAAACCATCTTCAATCGCCGGTACCGCACGTTCTAAAATAACATAAGAGGCATAATCCAGAAACCAGTCTTTAAACATACCCGTTACTCGGGTTATGGTTTCACCTGAATTTTCGTCGTCTGGTTGTTCTAAATTTGGATCTTCGTAGTTTTCGCTCATAGTTTCTTTATCTCAAAAAGATAAATGGAGATTCTTATTCTAATTTTCTAATACAGGATCTAACTCCACCTTAAGATTATTAATAATAAACTTCTGGCGGTCTGGCGTGTTTTTGCCCATATAGAACTGTAAAATTTCTTCAATAGACATCGCTTCGTCAAGCATAATTGGCGCTAAACGGATACTGTCACCAATAAAGTGTTTGAACTCGTCTGGCGAAATTTCACCTAAACCTTTAAATCGGGTGATCTCAGGTTTTCCGCTTAATTCTTCAATTGCATCACGACGCTCCTGCTCGCTATAACAGTAAATTGTTTTTTTCTTATTACGTACTCTAAAGAGTGGCGTTTCTAAAATATATAAATGCCCCTCCTTGATAAGCTCAGGGAAAAATTGCAAAAAGAACGTTATAAGCAATAATCTAATGTGCATCCCATCAACATCGGCATCAGTTGCGATCACAATGTTGTTGTAACGCAAATCTTCCATAGATTCTTCAATATTCAAAGCAGATTGCAAGAGATTGAATTCTTCATTCTCATATACAATCTTCTTACTCATATTGTACGAGTTGAGCGGTTTACCTCGTAGGCTAAAAACCGCCTGGGTATTGACATCACGAGATTTTGTAATAGACCCTGATGCTGAATCTCCCTCGGTTATAAATAATGTGCTCTCTAGATTGCCCTCCTTTTTACTGTCTGTTAAATGTACGCGGCAATCTCTTAGTTTTTTATTGTGTAAGCTTGCTTTTTTAGCCCGCTCTTTTGCCAGTTTTCTAATTCCGCTTAACTCGGTACGCTCCCGCTCTGCCTGAAGAATTTTGCGCTGAAGTTTTTCAGCGGTTTCCGGGTTTTTATGCAGATAGTTATCCAGTTTGGTCTTGAGAAAATCATTGACATAGGTACGTACCGTAGGCAAATCTCCTCCCATATCAGTAGAACCTAATTTGGTTTTAGTCTGTGACTCAAAAACCGGTTCCATCACTTTAATACTTATTGCCGAAACAATAGACTTACGTATATCTGAAGCATCATAGTTTTTATTGTAGAACTCACGTATGGTCTTAACCACGGCTTCTCTAAAAGCTGCCTGATGCGTACCACCTTGTGTGGTATTCTGACCATTCACAAACGAGTGATATTCTTCAGAATACTGCGTGCGGCTATGGGTAAGCGCTACTTCAATATCGTCACCGCGTAAATGAATGATAGGATACAGCACATCATTCTCGGCGATACGGTCGCCCAGAAGATCTTTCAGTCCATTTTCTGAATAGAATTTTTCCCCATTAAAAACTATGGTCAATCCCGGATTGAGGTAAACATAGTTTTTAAGCATTCGCGAAACATACTCATTTCTAAATTTGTAATTCTTAAAAATGGTATCATCCGGTACAAAAGTAACTTTAGTACCCTTGCGGCGTGAGGTTTCTTCCAGAAACTCTTGATCTTTTAGAGTTCCGCGTTCAAATTCTGCGGAAGCAGATTGCCCGTCACGGGTAGATTCTACTCTAAAATATTCAGAAAGTGCATTTACCGCTTTGGTACCTACACCATTTAATCCCACCGATTTTTTAAAGGCACGAGAATCATACTTACCACCGGTATTCATTTTTGAAACCACATCAACCACCTTCCCTAGCGGGATCCCACGGCCATAATCACGAATGATCACGCGGGTTCCTTGAATACTAACTTCAATGGTTTTACCGGAGCCCATTACAAACTCATCAAT
Source organism: Leeuwenhoekiella palythoae (assembly GCF_020310025.1). Classification (GTDB taxonomy): domain Bacteria; phylum Bacteroidota; class Bacteroidia; order Flavobacteriales; family Flavobacteriaceae; genus Leeuwenhoekiella; species Leeuwenhoekiella palythoae. The sequence goes on along the minus strand of NZ_CP084318.1, from coordinate 3,695,868 downwards.
AGAGTTGTCTAAAACCTCTTTTAAAAGAATGTAAATTCCATCGTCTGCACTAGATCCATCGCCCAGTTTCCCGATGTACATCCCCGGACGCATACGTATATGTTCTTTCCAGTCAAGGGATCTAATATTGTCCTCGGTGTATTTTGTTTCTTCAGCCATAAAATAAAAGGGATGTCCGCTAATATAGCATTTCACAGAGGTTTTTTAAAGCCTCAAAAGTCATTTTAATTAACAAAGTTTTTAAGAATCTGGATCAAAAAGCTAACTCTTTGAAAGCTAGAGAATAGATTCTCCGTTTAAATCTGTTGTCAAAACTTCGCTCATATAATCAAAAAACGGCAACAACAGCTTAAAGTGTTGTAATAAGGTTTGCTGAAAATCTTCTGCGAGGACTTCGGCATCTGTGTATTGATGCGTGACAAAAAAGTTTTTATTCTTGATCAGATCAATATTAGGGTCGTCTTTGCTAAAACCTTTAGGAGCTGTTTTTACCTGACTTTCAGTATTAAATCCGCCGTAGACCGACTTAAATTCTTTTTGATTTAAAATAGATCGTATGGGGTCTGCGTCAAACTCAAACTCCTTGCGTATTCTGAGCAAATCAGCCGATTCTGGCTTAAAGAAACCGCCTCCGGCAAAACTGGCACCAGGCGCCATCTGAAAATAAAAACTACCTCTTCGCTGCACGCCAGATCTAGAGAAAATAGCTCCTCTGTTGGTTTTATACGGATTTTTATTCTTGCTAAAACGTATATCTCTATTGATCCTAAATACCTTCGCGCGCTCGATCTCGTCAAAATTGTTCAACTGATTCTTGGTGTCTTCACAAAATTGTTTGAACTGTTTTTCCAGAGTTTTATATTCAGCCTTATGTGCGTCCATCCACTCTTTATGGTTGTTTTCTTTGAGTTCGTTTAAAAACGGAAAATAGGCTGCGGGGAGTTTAGTTGACATTAAAATAGCTTTTACAGTGCAGTTAGAATTAATCTAGATTACAGGTCTAAAAGTCGAACTTTCTAAAAAATTATTACTTTAGATTATCGAAATTTTATACCCGATACCCGATCATTTTTGAAATTTAAAATTAACCAATTATGACTTCAAGTAAACCTAATCGTACGTTTTGGATAATCACCACTTTAGCAATTATTTGGAATTTAATGGGCGTTTTTGCCTTTATGGGGCAAACCTTTGTAAGTAGTGCTGCTCTTGCTGAATTACCAGCAGATCAAGCCGAACTTATTCAAAGCACACCGCAATGGCTTAAGGGAATTTTTGCTATTGCGACGATTACCGGTTTTATAGGAAGCTTGCTTTTATTACTGCGCAGAACTTCTGCAGTCACCTTGTTTTTGATTTCTTTGGTTGGAGTTCTGATTCAAATGGGATATTCCTTTTTTGCAACGCCGGCGATTGAAGTCTACGGAATGGTACAAGGTTTACTAATGCCTTTAATCGTGATCTTTATTGCGGTGTACCTTTATTTCTTCAGTAAACGCAGCCTTAAACAAGGCTTTTTAAAGAATTAACACGGTTACTTACAACCATTTTTTCCGTTTGAAATAGTACAGCAATCCTAAAAATACAAGGATCATTGCTGCCCACAAATAATAGTACCCGTATTTTAGATGTAATTCTGGAATGTATTCAAAATTCATCCCATAAATACCGGCCATAAACGTAAGCGGAATAAAAATACTGGCCATAATGGTTAATACTTTCATCACCTCGTTCATCTTATTGCTAATGGTGGTCATATACATATCCATCAAGCCCCAGGTCATTTCTCGATAAATATCAATACTATCAGTCACTTGTGTCACGTGATCATACAAATCGCGTATGTACGTTATCGTGCGTTCATCAATAAGCTGACTGTCTATTTTTTCCAACCTGTTGACCACTTCTCTAAACGGAAAAACCGCCTTTCGCAAACGCAAAACCTCCCGCTTCAACTCCTGAATATCTTGAGTGATATCTTGATCTGCAGCATTAGAAAATAATATATCTTCTAGCGATTCTATGCGATCGCTCATCGTTTCTATTAAAGTGAAAT